>JBOGLL010000284.1:0-7175 GCA_050746065.1 Terriglobales bacterium
CGTCGAACCTTGCGGGCCAGCGGATCTCGAGGCCGTTCACGAAGGCGCGCTTGCCGGGAAGGCGAGTGGCGGCGACGGCCAGTTCATTGAAGCGCTCGACCTCGGAGAACGAATAGGTAATGTGCAGGTAGCGGCTCCCGTCCTCGCGCGCCCATTCGGAACACGAAGCCTGCCGTTGGGCGAGGGTCCGCACCCGCTGAAAAGCCGGGGTATCGTGGAAGTCTATGAGGATGGTGAGCCCGTCGAATCCCAGCATCAGACCGCAGCGGTCGCAACGCGAAGAGGGCAGCGCCGAGAGCGCACAACGCGGACATCTTGCCATTCGAGAAACTCCTCCCTGCAAAATTTCCACCGACCTTAACCAGAATTTAACCATCGTTTGGTACGGGCATGCAACGCAAAACTTCAGCGCGCACCCCTGCCGTTACTCGAGAAAAGCGGGGATGGGCCGATGCGAAGCTCAGCGCGCGGCCTGGAGTTTCTCCTGACAGGTCTTGGCGGCGTTGCGCAGTTCGTTGAACTGGGGAGACTGCCGCAGGCGGGCAAGCAACGGGTCCGACTCCAGCGCTTCGCGTGCACAATAGTTTTGATCAATGGCGCTGCGCAGAAGCTGGAGCGCGATTTCGCTGCGCCCGCAGTGAGCCAGGATGGCGGCCTGGTAGTACTTCAACTCTCCGTCGCGCAAAGCCAGCAAATCGGGCTCGGCGCGACTCAAGACAGGAACCAGCTCCGCTTCCGACCGGGCGGCGAGGCAGGCCTGGAGCACGTGCGGAAACCAGGCAGGGACCTTGGGCATGAGCCGCGCGGCCTTGAGCGCCTCTTCTGCGTTCCCCTGGCGCAGGCGGATGGTGGGCAGCACGCTGGCCGCCCAATCGGAGCCGGCGTCGAGCTTCACATATTCGAGGGCGCGATCCGCCCTGCCCAGTTCGAAGAAGGTGATGGCGCAGGAGCGGAAGTTGCTGTTGCGCGGGTCGAGAGAAAGTGCGCGGTCACACTCGCGGGCGGAGTCCGTCAGGCGGCCGGCGTAGCGCAGCACATAGGCATAGGTGAAGTGTGCCTCGGCGCTGTCCGGGCGGCGCTGTACCAAAGCTTCGGCCTGGCCGAAGGCGCGGGCCAGTTCTCCACCCTCCACGCGGTTCTGGGTAAGGTAGGCCACGGCGGACACCAGATCCGGATCGATCTGTGAGGCGCGCTCGTGGGCGGCGATGGAGCGCTGGAAGTCGGCCTGACCTCCGCTGCCGTAGGCGGATTCGTAGTAGTAGCGGCGGCCCAGGGCATCCCAGGCCGGGGCGTATTCAGGATCGAGGGCGACCGCGCGCTCCAGCATGCTGATGGCTTCCCGGTTGGGCTCGGGATCGTTGGAGATGGCCGTGCTGCGCAGATAAAGATCGTAGGCCTCAGGGTCCTTGGAGGGCGTGGGGCCGGCACGCGCCCCGGTAACGGCGCCTCCGCCCAGCGCCGGCAGCAGGCCCTGTCGGACTTCTGTAGCCAGTTGCTCCTGGATGGGAGTAAGGTCGTGCCCCGCGACTGTCAGTGACTTCTTCCATAGCAGGCGGTTGCTTTTGACGTCAATGGCCTCCAGATTCACGCGCAATTGCTCGCCATCCTGGGCGAAATCTCCAGTGAGAATGCTGGCCACCTGCAATTCCCGCCCAGCCTCCATGGGATCCACATTGTTCCCGGAGTACTTGCGGGTGCTGGTGGCGGGGCGCACCTCGAGCGAGCGGGTATAGGTGAGAATGGTGGCCAGTTCGTCGGCCAGGGCGAAACGCAGGAACTCGGTTTGCGATTCCTGGCCGAGGTTTCGGAAGGGCAGTACGGCGACCGTATTCTTCCCGGCAGCCGCGCTGCGGCGCCGCTCACGAGCCCACAGGGCGAGGCCGGCCACGACCACCAGCACGACGACACCGGCTATCGCCAGACGCGTGTAGGTTTGCCTGGCGGTTGCCTTGCGAAACGTATGCGTGGAATCGCTGGGCCCGATGCGGCCGACGGGAGCGGCACGCGCGGCCTCGGATTCCATTTCCCTCTTAAGCCGCAGCAGGTCGGCGTGCATCTGCTGGGCGCTCTGGTAACGCTGGGCGCGACTCTTCTCCAGCGCCTTGCCCAGGATGAGTTCGAGGGCCACGGGGACACCCCGGTTCACGGTTCGTGGCGCCACCGGCATCTCGTTGATGATGGCGTACATGGTCAGCACAGCATTGCCGGCGACGAAGGGCTTCTTCCCGGTCGCCATCTCATAAATCACCGCGCCGAAGGAGAACAGGTCGCTGCGCGCGTCCACGCCCTCGCCCTTGGCCTGCTCCGGCGACATGTAGACCGCGGTGCCGGGTATGATGCCCAGCGCGGTCAGCGTCTGGTCGGGCGCCGGGGTGGGCTCGGTGGGCGTTTGCTGCGGCGGGGGCGCGAGCTTGGCGAGTCCGAAGTCGAGGATCTTGGCCTGCCCGCGCGGCGTGACCCAGATGTTGGCGGGTTTGATGTCGCGGTGCACGATGCCCTTGTCGTGGGCTGCGGTGAGGGCATCGGCAATCTGCACTGCGAAGTCAATCACACGCTCCATTTCCAGAGCTTTGCCCTGCAGCATGGACTTCAGGGTCTGGCCCTCCAGGCGCTCCATGACCAGGAAGGGTTTCTGCTGATGCTCGTCGATCTCGTAGATGGTGCAAATGCCAGGATGGTTCAGCGCCGACGAGGTTCGCGCTTCACGGCGGAAGCGCTCCAGAGCCTGTTTGTCGTCGGCCAGGTGCTCGGGCAGGAACTTGATGGCGACATGCCGCCCGAGGCCGGAGTCCTCGGCCTCGTAGACCACGCCCATACCTCCCTCTCCCAACTTATCCAAGATTCGATAATGGGAGATGGTTTGGCCGATCACGGCAAGGGGCTCCCGACCCGGGTATGGGCTGTCATCGTAGGTTTGACGTGGGAGCGAAGTCAAATGCAGGGCTGGAGCCGGGCGGAAGTGTTAACGCCGGATTAAGAAGGGATTGCTCTCCCGCTCTTCGCCAATGGTGGTCAGTGGCCCGTGGCCGGGAACCACGACTGTGTCGTCAGGCAGCGCCAGAACACGCTGGTGCAGGGAGCGCAGGATCTTGTCGAACGATCCGCCAGGCAGATCGGTGCGGCCGATGCTGCCAGCAAACAGAGTGTCGCCGGCGATCAGTTTGGCTTCCGCTGGAAAATACAGGCAAACGCTGCCCTCGGTGTGTCCCGGAGTGTGCATCACACCGGCGTTCAGTCCGCCCGCCCGCAGGGTGGCGCCATCCGCAAGATCGTGGTCAATCTCGACCGCTTCGGGGGGCGCCATACCGATCCATGCCGCCTGCACGTCCAGCATCTTGAGCAGGGCGGAATCGTTCAGGTTCAGGAGCAGGGGAGCTCCCGTGAGCCGGCGCAGCTTCATGGCCCCGCCTACGTGGTCAATGTGAGCATGAGTGATGACGATCTGCTTGACCGTGAGGCCGTGCTGGCGCACCAGGGCGACAATATCGTCAATCTGGTCGCCCGGATCGATGACCATGGCCTCGCGCGAGCCCTCGTCGCCGATCACCGAGCAGTTGCACTGCAGCGGACCGACGGGGAGAATCTCGTGGATCATTGGAATTGGTAATTGGGTAATTTGGTAATTGGGTAATTTAGTGAGAGCGAGGGATGGGGCACCTTTCGACGCCTTTCAATTACAAATTACCCAATCACCAAATTACCAAATCCTTCAGGCTACTTGGGCGCTTCGGGGGTGGGTGTGGCTGGCGCAGGCGCGGTGGAAGGCTGCGCAGGCGGAGTGGCAGGCTGGGTCTCGGTGGCGGCGGGCTTCTCATCACCCAGCACCGAGCCGGTTCCGGTCCTCTGCTTCGACGCCAGGATGGATAATGTGATCGAAGTCACCAGGAAAAGAATAGCCGCGCCGGTTGTGATCTTCGACAGCGCCGTGGCCGCGCCCCGCGGGCCGAAAGCAGTCTGGCTGCCCTGGCCTCCGAAGGCAGCGGCGATATCCGCACTCTTGCCGTGCTGCAGCAGCACTACGACGATCAGGATGGCGCAAACAATGACGTGAACCACCGTAAAAGCAATCATCAACATGGAAGTAATTGAACCTCAGGGCGCTCTGAGCGCGCCCTTCCCTTTCCCGGGAAGCTTGCTGGATGGTGCGGAAGGGGGGATTTGAACCCCCATGCCTTTCGGCGCCACCCCCTCAAGATGGTGTGTCTGCCAGTTCCACCACTTCCGCACTTGAGGGCAGAACCGGTCAAAATTATACCAGTCCCGTGTGCAAGCGGGCGACTCGCCCGCATCGTTACTCGGTACTCGGCACTCGCAACTCGGAATTCGCAACTGGGACCGGCACCTGCTCCACGACATGAACGCTGAATCCTTCGAGCGCCGCCAGTTTGCGGGGATGGTTGGTCAGGAGCCGGATAGCGTGCAGGTTCAGGTCGGAGAGGATCTGCGCCCCAATGCCGACTTCGCGCTGGGTCTTGCGCTGGTGGTCGGGCAACGAGGGCTCGCGTACTTCGCGGTGGAAGGCCAGCAGATTGTGATTCCCTGCCTGCTCGACGGAAAACCCCTTGGACGTCTGGTGCAGATAGATGAGGGCGCCGCGCCCTTCTTCAGAGATGAGCTGCATGGAACGTTCGATGATCGCATGGCAGTCGCACCAGGTGGCGCCGAAGACATCGCCCACCAGGCAGTGCGAATGCATGCGAACCAAAACCGGCTCCGTACCGGCTTTTTCCACGTCGCCGCGAAGCAGCGCGATGTGGGATTCACCGTCCAGCTCGCTCACGTAAGCGATCATGCGGAACTCGCCGACACGAGTGGGTACCAGCGCCTCGCCCACGCGTTTGACCAGGCGTTCGTGGCGCATGCGATAGCGAATGAGCTCCGCCACGGTCACCATCTTCAGACTGTGCTCCCGGCAGAATTCGACCAGGTCGGGAACGCGAGCCATGGTGCCGTCTTCTTTCATGATTTCGCAGATGACTCCGGCGGGCACCAGGCCGGCGAGCCGTGCCAGATCCACCGAGGCCTCGGTTTGGCCGGCGCGCACCAGCACGCCGCCCTTGCGCGCGCGCAGAGGAAAGACGTGTCCGGGGCGGACCAGATCCGCCGGACGCGTAGCCGGATCAATAGCCACACGAATGGTACGCGTGCGATCGTAGGCAGAAATGCCTGTGGTCACACCCTGGCGCGCGTCGATGGCTTCGCAGAAGGCGGTGCCGTATTGCGAAGTGTTCTCCGCACTCATGGGACCGATGCGCAGGTGGTCGAGGCGCTCTTCGGTCATCGCCAGGCACACCAGCCCGCGCCCGTACTTGGCCATGAAGTTGATGGCCGCGGCGGAGACCTTTTCGGCGGCCAAAGTGAGGTCGCCTTCGTTTTCGCGGTCTTCGTCGTCCACGACGACGATCATCCGGCCGTCGCGGATTTCTTCGATGGCGATCTGGATGTCGCAGAAGATGGAAGAGGCGCTCATGGCCGGTGCAAAAGAAGATTCTAGCAGAGGGTGAGGTGCACAAGGAAAGGTGCAAGGGGGGCTGTGCTAGACTTTCGACAAGGAGTTGCCAAATGGCCGCAGAACCAGACCGAGGGCGGGTCGCAACAGAGACCGGAATCGATCCCGACCCGGTCATCGAGGCCTACAAAAAGGACATTGACCGTTCCTTGCTGCGAGAGAATCTGAAGCTGACCGTGGAGGAACGCTTCGAGGAACTGCGCCGGCTGCAGGAATTCGCCGGCGAGCTTCGACGGGCGGGTCGCGAAGCGAAACATGACGAATTTTGAAGCCCTGCTCCGATTGCTGGCCAAGGAGGAGGTGGAATTTATCGTCGTCGGCGGCGCGGCAGCGACGGCGCACGGCTCGGCGCGACTCACCAAGGATCTGGATATTGTCTATCGCCGGAACCCCGCAAATATTCGTCACCTCGCGGAGTGTCTGGCGTCCCACGCTCCCTATCTCCGCGGAGCACCACCGGGACTCCCGTTCACACTGGATGTTTCCACGATTCAACGGGGCCTGAACTTCACGTTGGTCACCGACCTGGGAGCACTCGACCTGCTGGGGGAAATCACGGGGGGCGGGAGATATGAAGACCTACTGCCACACTGCATTGAACTCACGCTTTACGGTGTTTCATGCCGCTGCCTAGGTCTGCGGCGACTGATTGAAGTCAAGCGTGCGGTGGGGCGCCCGCGCGATCTTGAGGTCATTGCGGAACTGGAAGCGCTGCGCGAAGAAACCGACGATTCTCCTGCACCCTAACTGGGCTTGCGCGGCACCACGTCGGCGTCTTTGATGAAGAACTGCGCCGGGCACTGGTTGGAGCCACACAGCACGGGCAGCAGACCTCCTGCCTGGCGCCGGGTGATCAACCCCAGAGTGCCGCACGAAGGACAAGACAGCACGGCCCAGTAGGGGTCTTGGCTGTCGCCCATCTCGCCGGCGTTTTCCAGCACGAAGACGGTTCCCGGCTGCATCTGCTCGGGAATCCACTCGCTCAGGAAGTTCAGCTCTTCCACCATCTGGGCGGTGAGACGCGGTTTGGGGCTCTTGGACGAGACGCTCTTGGAAACCAGTTTCATCTAGGCTGTCCTCCTTGCCCGTAAGGGGCGGGACGCTCTGGTTACCGGCCTCTTTCTCGTGGCACGAACGCACGATGCGGTGATGCGGCGAACCGTGTCGCTGAGACAAACGGCAAAGATGGGCTGGCGCGAATTCTTGAGGATGTCGATGACCTGGCGGGCCGAGTTCTCCACATAGACGCTGCGGCCGTCGGTGAGCAGGTGGTACTCGGAAGTGCGGGTGACGGTCTCGACCAGCCGGCGTTGAAACTCGCGCTCCAGGGCGCGAACCACCTTGCGAACGCGCTGCAGAGAGAACCCTTTGTCGCGCAGCTCAGCGATCACCGCCAGCTCAGCCAGGTTGCCCAGGGAATACAGGCGCCTGCGACCCTGGCGCACCGGAACCACGATCCGGCGCTCGTCCCACCACTGAAGCTGGCGCAGGGTGATCCCCGTGAGCGCTGCCACTTCCCTCGAACTGAAATGCCGTTCCATTTTCTCGGCGTAATGTTTCAAACACTAGTTCTGTTAATTGTTTCAAACATTCTAGACTTCGAATGTGGCCTGTCAAGCGGAAAGGGAGACGGAATCGGGGAAGTAAACCAGTGGCAGTGTAGCGC
>JBOGLL010000285.1:0-6036 GCA_050746065.1 Terriglobales bacterium
GCGTCTTTACCGACTCCATGGTCCGCGAGCTTCCCCCGCAGGATCCCTACTTCCACGGAGTCCACACCGAGCGCGGCGACGAAGCCCAGCGCCGCGAGGAAGCCGGACCGTCTCCTTTCCGGCCCACTTCCGGAGAGACGCAGCTTGCTGCGTCTCGCAAGCTGAAATCTGGGAGCTGAGCCGAATAACGAGGAACGAGAAAACGAGGAACCAGAAACCCTACACCGAAAACTGACACCCGACACCTGACAGAGTGCCGTCCCTACGGGACTCGCTGGTACTTAGGCCACTAACCCGGCACTGACGTGCCGGGCTATCGATCTGCCGTCCGCCTGTGGCGGACTCTAAGAACGCGTTTCGCAAGCAGGCCTTGAAAGGGCGCGGCTTCAGCCGCGCCATTCAAGGCCGGACAAAAGGGGGCTTTAGCCCCTGAGGCGGAGTAACCAAAACCCAGATCCCTCGACTTCGCCCTCCCTCGCGGCGCGCTACGCTTGCCGCTCGGTGCGGGCTGCGCTCGGGATGACAATTCCTTTCGGGTTAGGGCTTCTGATCGGGTTAGGGCTTCTGACCCAGCGCTAAGCGCTGGGCTACGATCCGTGGCGCCTACGGCGCTGGGTCGGTGCATGCGGCATGACCCTGAGTGCATTGTCATGCTGAGCGAAGCGAAGCATCTATGCATTTGTGACGGGTCACCGGCGCCTTAGGGTCGGAGCGAAATGCATAGATCCTTCGTCGGCCACGGCCGACTCAGGATGACATGGCATGAGGGGCGAACCTAGGAGACGAAAACCTGACACCTGACGTTTCGAGCTTTGCTCGGCTGGGCGGCCGAGGGCGGCCGCCCCTACGCGAGCCTTCTAATCCGCTGCGGCCCGTTCCCGCTCCAGCCCACTGCGCAGGTCCTGAGTGAGCAGGCGGTGGAACAAATGCTCTCCCGCCTCGCGGCGGACGGAGAGCCTTCCCGCCCCATAAGCGCGTGAGTTCAGACCGCGCTGCACCGACTCGCAAATCGCGTGGTCTTCATCTTGGACGCGCTGGCTCACTTCGATGCTCTTGTGGTTGTATTCCGCGGCTTGCGGACTGACGTCGGCGAAGTAGAAGTCAAAGATCACCTGGCAGCGGTCCACGCCCAGGGGCAGCACGAGGTTGGTGTCGAGGTAGCCTTCGTACCAGTTGAGCATCAGGTTGGGATACTGCCAGAAGTAGTACGCATAGCCCTTGCGAACGGCCGCCGTGGCCTGCTCGCCGCCGGCGACCACCGGGCTCGACTGCAGGCAGTAGCGGTCTTCGCATTCGATCTTGTAGTCGGTGTATTCGAGGACGCTGTTCAGTCCCTTGTGCAGGTGAGGGACGTGGTAGCCGCCGTCGAGGTAGTTGTCCACGAACACCTTCCAGTTGCAGTTCAGCGGGAAGACGCGGCGCTCGACGAAGTGCAGCTTCCCGAGCCCCAGCGGTTGAACGCGTCCCACAAGGCCGGAGCCGAGAAAGTCGGCGAGCGGTTGAGCGGCGGGATCAAGGTTCACGAAGACGAACTTTTCCCAGGTCTCGACGCGCACCGGAACCAGGCCGTTCTGGGAGCGGTCGAAGTTGCGGACGTCGTTGAACTCGGGCGCGCCCTTCAGCGTGCCGTCGAGGCCGTAGGTCCATCCGTGATAAGGGCAGCGCAGATGCTGCGTGCAGCCTTGCGGCTCGGTCATCACCGCAGCGGCGTGATGACGGCAGACGTTATAGAAGGCGCGCAGAACACCGTCGTCCCCCCGGACGACGACGATGGGTTCCTCGGCGACGGTGGCGGTGATGTACTCACCGGGCTTTGCGACCTGGTCGAGGCGACCGACCATCTGCCAGGTGCGGCTGAAGACGGTGCGGCGCTCCAGGTCGGCGATGCGCGCGTCGGTGTAAAAGGGCGCGGGAATGGTCGAGGCCTCGGCCAGCGGCGCGCGGTCGTTGTATCCGGCGAGGATGTGGTCGAGGTCCATAGAGTACTCAAGTGAATGCAGAGTTCAGAGTGCAGAGTGCAGCAATCGGCCAAATTGTAGCAGGCGGAGGGAGGCAGGGTTCGGGTTTGCGCGAAGTCAACCGGGGTGCTGAGGGACAAGGCACCAGCAGATCCCTCGCTACGCTCGGGATGACAACTCTCATAACAGGAGGGAGACAGGAAGCAGGAAGCAGTAGGCAGGAAGCAGTAGGCAGGAGGCAGGAGGCGGGAGGGACGGTTTCAAGTTTCTCGTTTCTGGTTTCTCGAAAAACCGCAAACCACAAACCAAGAACGCACTCAAGCCGTTGGCGTCTTCAGCAGCTCGATATCCTTGATCCAGACTGTGCCGCGGCCTTCGAAGGTGAGGTAGAGCTTGAGCAGGTCGGGAGACTGACCCTTCTTGAGGAAGAAGGGAGTCTGGACCGAGGTCCAGTCGTTGGTGCCTTTGGCCTTGTGGTGGAAGCCTTTGGAGAAGTATTCGCTGCCGCCGAACACGCACCACATTTCTAAATACACTCCACGCTCCACGCCGGCAGTCTTGAGCAGCGCGCGGTAGGTAAGCACACACTGCTCGAGGCCGGAAATAGGGACCTCGAACAGGCGCACGGTGACAGCGGAGGGGACTTCGATGCGCCAAGCGGCATCGTTGGCGCCCATGTCGGCGCGCACTGCGTCATTGGAAATAGGACGGTCCGAGGGGCCGAACTTGCGGATGCTGATGGGCGGTCCCAGCGGTTGTGCGGGCGTGAACAGCGACTTCAGCCAGGTGAGCATGACTCAGAGCTGAGTACTGGGCAATTCCTTCTTGCGTCGCGACTTCTCCGGCGGAGCAAAGAACACCAGCAGCACCAGGTCTTCGGTGATGCTGTGGAAGCGATGGTCGGCCTTGGCGCCGACGAAGATGACCGATCCCGGTCCGACCTCGCGGTCGCGGCGCGGGCCCTTGCTCTCCAGGAAGAACTTGGCGCGGCCCTTCACCACGTAGTAGATCTCGTCCTCGGTGTGCGGGGTTTGCTTGTCTTCGCTGCCCGCGGGCAGCGAGTAGACACCCGCGCTCATGGAGGCGGTCCGCAGGAACTCGCGATACGGCTTGCCGGACCTGGCCAGCGTGTCCAGCAGGTCATTCATCCTGAAGGCCAGCATGATGCCTCCTATCCGCCCCGTCGGCCCCAGCGGCGCGTGAGCCAATATAAAGGATAGCTGGCGGCGAGCACCAACAGAGCATAAACGCTGTTGCGCGTGTCGCCCACGATGGCTCCCACCAGAAAGGCCAGCGAACCGGCCAGGGCCAGGCCCGTGGTCCAGGGATATCCCCAGGCGCGATACGGACGGTTCGCGTCCGGCTCGCGGCGACGGAGCACGAACATGGCCGTGTAAGCGAACACATAGTTGGTGACGAAGAAAAAGGTAGCGATGGCAATGGCGTCCTCGAAGGGGCGCTTCTCGCCGATTCGCAATCGCGGCAGCAGCGTGAGCCCGACCGAGCCAACGGTGCTCAAGAGCAGCGCCGTAGTGGGAGTCCCTCCGGGATTCACCCGCGCCACGATGCGCGGGAGCAGCGCATCGCGGCTCATGGCAAAGGTGATGCGGCTGGCCATGAGGTGATAGGCGTTGATGCCGGCGAGCATGGAGACGATGAGCAGCGCACTGATGACGGTGATGGTCCAGGCGCCGAAGGCTTCTCCCACGGCCAGCTTGCTGCCGGCAATTTCGCTCATGGGCAGCGCGTACACCAGCGCCAGACACACCAGGAGATAGATCGCCATGAGCGAGTACACGCCCCAGATGGTGGAGCGCGGAGCGTCGCGCCCGGGATCACGCAGTTCCTCGCCGAAGTAGATGGCGCCGTACCATCCGTCGTAGGTATAGATGACGGCCTGGGCCGCGAGCACCAGCGCGACCAGCAGGGAAAACCCTCTGGGCAGCGATCCGGGAGAGTTCTCGGGTGCGGGACTGGCGAGCACGAAGATGGCGACGACCAGAGCGAGGAATCCGAGCGCCTTGGCGGCACTGGTGATGTTCTGGATCAGACTGCCCCAGCGGATGCCGCGCCACTGCAAGAGCGCCATGCCGATGGTAACGGCGATGGCGATCTGGTAATCGGCGAGTTGGGGATATCCAGGCGCATGCCGCTTCAGCAACACATTCGTGTATTCCCCGATCACGATGGAAACCGCTGCGGTGGTGCCGCACTGCGCCAGCCAGTCGCTCCAGCCAACAGCGAAGCCGGGAAATTCGCCTAGCGCGCGCCGCATGAAGACGTAATAGCCTCCGGAGCGCGGCGTCATGGCGCTCAGTTCGGAGATGGAGAACGCGCCCAGCAGCGCGTAGAGTCCGCCTGCCACCCACACGCCGATGAACATCCAGGCGTTGGGCAGTTGCGCCGCCACTTCGCCGGGAGTGCGCAGGATGCCCGCGCCAATGGTGTTGCCGATGATGACCGCGAGTCCGAATCCGACACCCAGGATCTGCAGCAACCCGCCGCGTGAGGGCGCGGCGTCGGCAGCAGATGCGGCGGGTTGGAGCGGATTCAGAGTGGACATGCGGGCGGGGATTATCCCATAGCGAGGTCGTCAGGGACCTCGAGCGGAGTGCCGCACTGGCGGCAAATCACGGCGGAGCAATCCTGGCAGGTAAGCGGGTCGGTTACGTCCTGGGCGCAGCGGGGACAATAGAAGCCTTCGTGCGGGCCTTTCGTAGGGCCTGCTGCGGCGGACGCTCGAGCGTTGTCAATCTGGATGCCGTATCCACTGAGAATCTTCGCCGCCATACAGCCCTTCTCGCGAAAAGTCCCGAGCAAGAGGTGCTCGGTGCCAATGTGACCATGGCCAAGCCTTTCTGCCTCTTCAGCGGCATAGGCGAGGATTCGTCTGCTTTCGTTACTGAGAGGGAGATCAACGGAAGTGGAGATCTTCTTCCTGGGGCTCGACTGGTCTTCGACTTTCTTGCGAATCTCGTCCAGCGAGCCCCCAGCTCCGCTGACCTGTTCCAGGATTCGGGGATCTTCCCGAAGAAGACCCAGCAGCATGTGCTCGGTTTCGATGTAGGGCGAGCCAAACTGGGAGGCCTCATAACGTGCAAAAAAGATCACGCGCCTCGCCTTTTCTGTGTAGCGCTCGAACATTGGGGCTTCGTGCGTTCCGTGTGCGGTGGAGCGGACAATGTAGCATAGTGTTTGTAACCTCAGGGGCTAAAGCCCGAGCGCCGGAACCCTTGCGGCGGCACGGCTGAAGCCGTGCCCTGATACGACCCCATGAATGCCGACGAACTCCTGCAACAGGAATTCAACCGCTGGGCCGAGCAGGGCCGTGGCGAGGAGATGGAGAAACACCATCTCGACATCACGGAAAAAACCCTGCGCGTGATGGACCTGAAGCCGGGTGAGCGCGTGCTCGATCTGGGATGCGGCGCGGGCTGGGCCACGCGCGTCCTGGCGCGGCTGGTGGCCGATGGGCCGGAAGGCCGCGGGCAGGTGGTGGGCCTCGACATCGCCGACGAGATGATCCGGCGGGCCCGCGCGGCGTCGCGTGATTTCGCTAACATCATGTATGTGTGGGGATCGGCGCAGCAGATCCCGTGGGAGGAGAACTTCTTCGAAAAAGTGCTGTCCGTAGAGTCCTTCTATTACTACCCCGACCAGGACCGCGTCCTGCACGAATTGTTTCGCACGATGGCGCCGCGCGGGCGGCTGTTCATTCTGATCAACCTGTACAAGGACAATCCTTACTCGCTGCGCTGGGTGGAGGAGCTGAAGGTCCCGGTGCATGCGCGTTCCGAAGCGGAATACGTGGAACTGCTGAAACGACACGCGTTCGAGAACGTCGAGGCGCGGCGTATTCCTGACGACTCGCCCACTCCGGACGAATACTCCGGAAAATGGTTCAAGAACGCCGCTGAATTGCGCGAGTTCAAGCGCATCGGGGCGCTGCTGCTGATGGCGCGGAAGCCGGATTTCAGGTCGCCAGCGCCGGGGTATCAGATCTATTGAGTGCCCAGTGCCCAGTGCCCAGTGAGAGACACTTCGGTGGGGCTTCGTGACGAGTAGGAGGACTGAGAAC
>JBOGLL010000286.1:0-8860 GCA_050746065.1 Terriglobales bacterium
TTGGTGGTGCGCGCGCTCCACGGAAAATACGATTACCGGCGCAAGCTTCCGCATCTGCAGAAAGACAATCGCCCCGTGTTCGTTTCTTTCAACTCACACCGGCGCTGGGTCCTTCCGGAGTCGGTTCGCGGCCTCGTCTTGGACTGCTGTGTTCGTTGGAACGAGGTCACGATGGACCTGCATGTTGCCGTAGTTATGCCCGATCATGTTCATGTGATTTTCACACCGAGAGTTGATCCGGAGAAGACCACCTACAGTCTCATGCAAATCATGCATGCCATCAAAGGCTCGTCCGCACGCGCCGTCAACCAGGCTCTGCATCGCAGGGGCCCGGTGTGGCAGAAGGAATGGTTTGACCATGTTCTGCGATCCAGCGAGAGCCTGCGAGAGAAGGTCGCCTATGTTTGCCAAAATCCGGTGCGGGCCGGGTTGGTCGTGTCTCCTGATCGTTATCCCTGGCTCTGGCGGGGAAAGATACCGATCCTGTAGAGCTTGTGTAGGCCAGCTTTCTGTGTAGGGCCGGGCCTCGGACCAGCCTCATTGCCGGCCTCACACACAACCCGCCGGGTCAAAGACCCGGCGCTACACAGGCGCTGTCACTTACTGCGGGATATAAGCAGTGAGCCGGGGTGCCAGTTCTTGCGCAAACGCCACAGCCCGCCTCTCACCCTGCTCCAGACTCTCCCCTGGGGCCATGGCGGTGATTACCCGTACTAGCGAGCCGTCGCTGCGGTTGAGGCGGATGGAGTCCGCCACCAGGTAGAACTTGGCCGAATACTCGCTGGCGATGGCGCGGGTGTTGGATTGATACCAATACACCACCACCTTGCGGTCCAGCCCTCGTGCAATCAGGTAACGATTGGCGGTAATCGCGTCTCCGCCGGCGCGGGGAACTTCTACGCGTCCCGCATCCACCGGCGTCCAACCCGCGCCCGGCAGACAGTTGCGCGGCGAGTGGATCGCCGTGCCTGTCCGCTGGCTGGCGAAGTAGGCAATGAAGAGCTCGATCCCCGGCTCTTGCGGCGTGCGCCCATAGATACGGGACAGAAAATCTCCATCCCCCAGAACCTCGCGCACATCCTGCTGGATGGTGACGTCGCGACTGATATACCCGGAAAACTCCTTGGGCAGGTTCTCCAGGGTCTGCCGGGCCGGTATACGTTCGTACCGCCCCCGCACCTGCACCACAAAAGCCGTGCCTGCGAGCAGGACCGCAGCCAGCACAAAGCGCAACCAGCTTCCAGCGCTACTCATGATGTGGCCCCTTTCGGCTTGCGCCGCTTCCGCACCCAGCTCATCAGGGCCTGGAGTCCAAACAGCATCAGCAGCGAAAGGACAAAGATGAGCCAGCCGGAAAAATTGTGGAAAAAGCCTTCGGCAGCTTCCTTGTCCCAGTAGAACGCCAGGAGCGCGGTCCCGGTAACCCGCAGGCCATTGGCAATCACGGCGATGGGAACGGCCGACAGGGAAAGCAGCACGCGCGGCAGCAGCTTCGTCTCCAGGAAGTAGGCGTAGATCACGGCAACCGTGGTCAGCGACATCAGCGAACGGATCCCGCTGCATGCCTCCGCCACCTCCAGCGTCATTCCCGGAAGTTGGATGATGTTGCCCTGGCGCAGCACCGGCACGCCCACTTCCGCCACCAGGGTGCTGGCCATCGTCGAAGCCAGGAACTGCAAGGGAATGGTGATCTGGTTAAAAAGAATGGCGGGAATGGGGATCATCAGGAACAGGAAACCGAGGGGAAACAGCAGGGCGCGGAAGTATCCCCAACCCAGGAAGAAGATGACCATCCCCGCGACAAGGAGAATCAGCGACGAGCGCGACAGAAAGAGTTCTGCGCCCAGCAGGCCGACGATCAGTTGCATCATGGCGCCGGCCATCACCGCCAAGCCTAACCAGGAGGGACGCAGCGGCAGTTCGCTGAGCCGCTTTCGATCCTGCCAAACCAGGAACAGCGAGAACAGGGGCACCAGGAAGCCGTGGGAAAAGTCGGGGTTGTTCCACCAGTCGCTTACCAAATGGGGAATCACTCCCGCGTACAACCAGGCGATCAGCGGAAGGAGTGCGATCCCTTGCCAGGCCAGACCACGCAGCTCGGTGCGCGACTGTGGTATTGGACGAACCGCGTCAGTGGTACCCATTCGGCCTCGCGCTTGAGGATAGACGAGCGTTAGCGATGGTGCAAACCCTTGTACAAGACCAACCGACAGCAAGTGAATCTCCAACTCTTCAGACCGTCGGCCTTTCCTTGTCAAGCAGTTAGGTAGGATTCGTTGCCCTGAAAATGCCCTTAGGGAATAAAGGGAAAAACTTTTCCACTCTCTGCCCTGGCCCTTTCAGCAGGATAAATAAGCGATGTATCCCATAGAAACTAAGTGCTTTACTGGAAAATAATGTTACTCAGCCTTGGCCCCCTACCTGGCCTGCTCGGTGGCTGAGAAAGAGAAAAGTTTTGCCACTTTCTTCCCGTGCCTTTTCCCTGAAGTGCGCCTCCAACTTCCGCCACATGTCCGTAAGACAATGAAAACATTCCTCATGCTAAGAGATTGCGAAATTTGTGCAGAAACTGGTGCAGCTTGGCAATTGCCATGCTTTCCCTAGGGCATCGTTTTCTGTGCACTCCTCCAAGACCAGAGCACAGGAGAAACAATGGGTTTTACAGCGGTGGAAAAACTGGGCGAAAACGGCTGGCCGAACGGTTCGGGGAACGGCCACGGGCCCTTCCTGGACAGCGTTAGCCCGGTGATGAAGTCGATGGAGCAGGCGCTGCGCGATATCGCCTCGAGCGGCGTCCCGGTGCTCCTCATCGGAGAACCGGGCAGCGGCAAGAAAGCCGTTGGACGTCGCATCCACGAGCTCTCCGGCAGGCCGGCATTCACGATTTTGAGTTGCGCCTCACTGTCGCCGGAGTTCGGCCGCAGCAACGGTCACGCCGGCAACGGCCGTGCGGGCAGCGGATCGGACGGCAGCTTGCCCGAGGGCACGGTGTTCCTCGATGAAGTTTCTGAACTGAGTCCGGCCTGCCAGGTTCGCTTGCTCGAGTTACTGCCGGAAGAAGAGCAGGCCGCGACGGCGAGCGCACCGGGCTGGCGGCTGATTTCAGCCACCCGCCGCGATCTGGAGAAAGAAGTCCGCGCCGGCCGTTTCCGCGAGGACCTTTCTTACCGGCTGAGCGGCATCGGCCTGCGCCTCCCGCCCTTGCGTCAGCGCAAGGAAGACATCCCGGCCCTCGCCGAATTTTTCCTGGAGAAGTACACACAGCGCTTGGCCTGTTCCAAGCCGCAGTTGAGCGCTTCTGGAATGCGCCTGCTGCTGGACCATTCCTGGCCCGGCAACCTGCGCGAACTCGAAGACGCGATGAAGAAGATCGTCGCTCTGGGGACCGAAGAGGCCATTCTTGCCGACCTGCGGCACGGCAATGGCCGCGCCCGGAACGGGAACGGCAACGGTGAGAGCCTTTCGCTGAAGGAGGCGGCCCGCGCCGCCTCCCGGCTGGCCGAACGCGAACTGATCCTGAAGGTGCTCACGCGCACCCACTGGAACCGCAAGCGCGCCGCCCAGGAATTGCAGATCAGCTACAAGGCGCTTTTGTACAAGTTGAAGCAGATTCGTCTGGATTCCGCAGGTTCGTAGGAAATTCGGAGGAGGGTTGGGCAATGAAGAACTGGAACAGAGTGATGGTAGCGGTACTGGCGGCGATGCTGGCCATCCCGGCCGCGGCGCAGTGGTCCACCAGCAAGAAGGGCAACTCCACCAAGCAGACCGTGGCCAGCCAGCCCGCTCCCACAGCGCAGGCTCCGGCGGCTGCGGCTCCGACCACGGAAAAGCCGGCTGCGGCCACGGAGCGGCCCACCATGGTGGCCAAGGCCGCCGAAGTCCCCGAGGTGCGGACGGCTCCCGGTGCAGAAAGTCCGGACTATGCCATCGGCGCCGAAGACCTGCTCAATATCAGCGTGTGGAAAGAGCCCGAGCTCTCCATGGTGGTGCCGGTGCGTCCCGACGGCAGCATTTCGCTGCCTCTCATCAACGACGTGAATGCCGTGGGTCTTACGCCCATGCAGCTCGCGGCTCACATCACCGCGCGCCTCAAGCAGTATCTGGCCGAACCGCGTGTGACCGTGATCGTCACGCAAATCAACAGCCGCCGCTTCTATGTTCTGGGCGAAGTGGGCCGTCCGGGCGCATTCCCCCTGCTCCCGAACATGACCGTGCTGCAGGCACTTTCCACCGCCGGCGGCTTCCGGGAGTTCGCTAATCCGTCGAAGATTTACGTGCTCCGCAACGAGAACGGAAAGGCGAAAAAGTATCCCTTCAACTACAAGCAGGTCATTGCGGGAAAGCGCATTGAGCAGGACATTCAATTGAAGCCCGGCGACACCGTGGTGGTGCCATAGGGTCGTCCAAGGTCACTGGATACGGAGGGGGTGGGGTATGACGCAGAACGCAAAGAAGCTGTGGATTCTGATGGTAGTGCTCACGCTGTGTGTGCCGGGCCTGTGGGCCCAGCGCGTGAACCCGGTGGGACCGGCTGCGCCCATTGGCGAGGACGAAGAAAGCAGCAGCAAGCGGCTGGACGAGCCGGTGAAGGACGCGGCCAAGCCCGATACGCGCCCGCTGGGCGGCGCCGAGACCTTCAGCCTGGGCCGTCTGACGGAAGGCCAGAAGTATTTCCGCTTCAACATCAACGCCTCGCAGCGTGCGGGGACCACTACGGGAACCGGCAACCGCGATGTCTCCGGCACGAGCAGCCTGAACGGGAGCTTTGAGCTTCGCCGTTCTCTGCCTAACTCGGACCTCACCGCGGAATACCGGGGCGGCGGCTACTTTCACACCGACCATGCCGACCGCAACACCTCGGTTCATCTGTTGTCGCTGCGCCAGACCTGGCAGAAGGGACGCTGGAACTTCCTGCTCGGCGATCAGCTCAATTACACGCCCGATTCGCCCTTCTCCCTCACCATGGCGGGGCAGTTGCTCAACATCGCGTTCAACGTGGGAGGGGAGTCCAACATCAGCCCCATCTTCATTCCTGGGCAACACGTCATCACCGGCCGGACCACGCGCTTCGGCAACAGCTCCGTGGGACAGGTGCAGTATCGCCTGGGTCCACGCACCTCGGTGTTTGCCACAGCGGGCTACGGGTTCCTCAACTTCAGTGATCCCACTTTTACCGACTTCACCCAGAAGAACGCCCTGGTCGGCTTCGAACGCCAGATCACCAGTTCCGATTCCCTGGGCGTGAATTACGGCTTCAGTCAGTTCGTCTTCAGCAAGGGCGGGGGAAGGATCAACAACCACACCGTGCGTCTGGCTTATGGTCGCCGCATCACCAGCCGCATGGCGTTGGAAGTTTCCGGTGGCCCGCAGATCAGCCAGTTCGCCGATCCCCTCCTGGGACCTACCCAGCGCCTGTACTGGACGGTGGACGGTTCGCTGGCTTACACCCTCGGGCGCTCGCGGCTGGGTTTCTCCTATCGGCACGCTCTGAATGGAGGTTCCGGCGTGTTGGCCGGCGCTCAGGGTGACAGCATCAACGCCTCCTGGAATCGTCGCCTCACCCCCCGCTGGAACATGGACGTGAACCTCGGGTACTCCCGCAGCACGGGGCTCAGGGGCTTTACCACCTCGGTGGTACGAGCCTCGTACGACACCGAGTACGGGAGCATCCGGATGAGCCGCAAGCTGGCTTCGGATCGCAGCGTCTACTTCGGTTACTACGTCACGCACCAGACGTCCACCGTGGCCCAGGGTGGCTTCCCACTCCACCACGTGGTGGAGGTGGGATTCAGCTGGAACCCACGGTCGCATCGGATTGACTAACTTTGGTGTCTCGCGCTTGGGCGCGGGGAAAGTGAGAAGGCTGCAATGTTGGGAGACCGAGAACTGAGCTTCAACGATTACCTGATGATCCTGCGCCGCCGGCGTTGGTGGGTCATTGTGCCTGCACTCGTGCTGCCGCTGGTGGTCTACCTGGCGTCGCTGAAGATCCCTGATCGCTTCACCTCGCAGACGCTGGTGCTGGTCGAGCAGCAGAAGGTGCCCTCCGCTTACGTGAAACCGGTGGTCACCGAGGACATCACCGAGCGCCTGGCCAACATGCAGGGGCAGATCCTCAGCCGCAGCCGCTTGCAGCCTCTCATCGAACGCTTTGGTCTCTACAAGGACCAGTCGGGCGTGCCCATGGAACTACTCGTGGAAGAGATGCGCATCAACATCACCATTAGTGCGGTGCGGGCCGATTTTGCCAGCCGCACCGGTGATCTCCCCGGCTTCAACATCGGCTTTACGGCCGACGATCCCCGGGTGGCCCAGCAGGTGTGCGCGGAAATTACTTCCATGTTCATGGAGGAGAACCTGAAAGCGCGCGAACAGCGTGCTCAGGGCACCACCGATTTCCTTAGCAAGCAGCTCGAGGAAGCCAAGCAGAATCTCGATGAGCAGGACGCCAAGCTGGCGGAGTTCAAGCGCCAGCACGTGGGCGGCTTGCCCGGCCAGGAGCAGGTAAACCTGAGCCTTATGATGGGCAGCACCACCCAGCTCGATGCCGCCACGCAAGCGTTGAGCCGCGCCCAGCAGGACAAAGCCTATCTGGAATCCCTGCTCAACCAGCAACTGGCGACGCGCAACACGGATGTAGGCACCACCACTCCGGAAGCGCTGGACCGTCAACTCACCAGCCTCCAGGGCCAGTTGGTGTCGCTGCAGGCCCGCTACACGGATGACCATCCGGATGTGATCAAGGTGAAGGGTGATATCGCAAAGGTGCAGCAGCGCCTCACCGAAGTCTCCAGCGCTCCCAAGACCGAGCCGAAGGTCACCATGACAGAGCCGCCGGACATCCGCCAGCTCCGGGCCCAGATCCACCAGCAGGAACAGATCATCCGCAGCAAGACGGCGGAACAGGAGCGCGCCCGCCAGGCTGTGGGCGCCTCCCAGTCCCGTTTGCAGCTCAGCCCGCTGGTGGAAGAGCAATTCAAGGCGGTGACCCGCGACTATCAGATCGCCCTCGCTTTCTATAATGAACTGCTGGGTAAGAAGACGCAGTCGGAGATGGCCACCGACATGGAACGGCGCCAGCAGGGCGAACAGTTCCGGGTGATCGATCCGGCCAACCTGCCCGAGGAACCCAGCTTCCCCAACCGCCCGCTGTTTGCCCTGGGCGGTCTTGGGATCGGGCTGGGCTTCGGCTTGGGCATGATTCTGCTGCTCGAAACCAAGGACCGCTCCATGCGCACCGAGCAGGACGTGGTGGCGTATCTCGGCCTGCCCACCCTGGCCGTCATGCCCACCATCGCTGCGGCCAACGGCAACGGGCACAAGAAGCACTTCTGGAACCGCATTCACCTGCCTGTCAAGGCGCGTCCTACGGACCGCTCGCAGGCATAAGGGAAGGCCATGTACAAGGAATTTTTCGGGCTGCGCGACAACCCGTTCAACGTCAATCCGGATCCGCGGTTCCTCTTCCTCACGCGGCATACGCAGGAGGCGCTGGCCTGCCTTACCTACGGCATTCAGAGCCGCAAGGGTTTCATCCTGCTGACCGGAGAAGTGGGAACGGGCAAGACCACGCTGCTCAACAAGCTCCTGGACTGGCTGCACCGCCAGCGCGTGGCCACCGCCTTTCTGTTCAACTCGCGGATGAACGTGCCCCAGTTCTTCGACTTCATGATGGCCGACTTCGGCATCGCCATCGACACACGCCTCAAAAGCCAGATGCTGCTCAAGCTCAACGCCTGGCTCCTGGAGCGCTACCGTCTGGGCGAGAACGCGGTCCTGATCGTGGATGAGGCGCAGAATCTCTCCAGCCATGTGCTGGAGGAAATCCGCTTGCTCACCAACCTGGAGACTTCGCGCGAGAAGCTGTTGCAGATCGTCCTGTCCGGGCAGCCCGAACTCGACCTCAAGCTGCGCCAGCCCCAACTGCGCCAGTTGCGCCAGCGCATCACCCTGCGCTGTAAGACCCACCCTCTGAGCCTGGAGGAAACTTCGCAATACATCAGCCGCCGGTTGAAGGTGGCGGGCGGCAACGGCCACGTGATCTTCAGTCCCGAATCCATCCAGAGCATCCACCAGTATTCGTGTGGCATCCCGCGCGTCATTAACCTGCTCTGCGAGCACGCCCTCATCAGCTCGTTCGTGGATCAGAACAAGAGTGTGCCTTGGGAAACGGTGGAAGCGGTGGCCCGGGAGTTCGAGTTGCATGAGATCGAGCCTACCGTTCCGGCATCGCTTCCGGCGGCGGGCGAAAACCTGACTCTCATGGAAGCCTTGCAGCAACTGGGGCGGTTGTCCGCGCGCCTGCGCCAGATGGAAGAAGCCTCCGGTTTGGAAAAGGAAAGGAAGCTATGAGCCGCATTCACGAAGCCCTGAAGAAAGCCGAGCAGCACCGCCATCCAGATGGATCGCCGGAACTGCCCCTTGCACCGGAGGCGGTCATGCCTCCCCTGGCTGGGCCTGGGAACGCCCAGGGAGCGCCCGTCGCCTCGCATCCGGCGAGCTACGGGCCGCTGACCTTTGACGTCCTCACGGCTCGCGTGCCGGCTTCGCGCTGGAGTCCCAATCTGAACACCATGCTGTTCTTCGGCAACAACGGGCATACGGTGCACTCGGAGTCGTTTCGTACGCTGCGCTCGCGGCTCTCTCAAACGCGGGAAAAACAGCCTCTACAAAGCGTGCTGATCACCAGCGCACTGCCCGCCGAGGGCAAGACCTTTGTCTCCGCCAATCTGGCCCAGGCCATCGTCCGCCAGAAGGGACTGCGCGTTCTGCTGATCGACGCTGACTTGCGCCGAGCCCAGCTCCACAACGTCCTGGGCGCTTCCGCCAAACCCGGCCTCACCGAATATCTGCGCGGCGA
>JBOGLL010000287.1:0-6566 GCA_050746065.1 Terriglobales bacterium
CGTGCCCGCGTCCGCGCTCGGTGAGTACCCCGAATACCGACATGGGCGCCACCGGCTGGATGACGATGATGCCGTAAAGGATCAGGTCCCAGAGCGTGAGCGTGCGGCGGAGGCGGGGCGCAGCGGCGACGCTCGTCGAGGGGGTCGCCATTATTCGACGTTCCAGCCCTCGATGCTCACTTTCAGATCTGCCGTGCCCACATCGCGGGCGTCGTGCCGGGCGATGACCTCCCTCTGTTCCCCGGGCATCAGGGAAAAGTAATTATCCTCCCAGAGCACGGGCAAGATTTCTTCACCGCCACTCGTGCGATTGGCCTTCAGCCGGACGAGAAAGGCGATGGTCTTGCCGGTATTTTTCACTGTCACCCGGGTGTGGAGCTCGCCGCCGTTGCGTTCCGTGCTGGCGGAATGAGTGAGGCGCACCTTAGGCATACGGTTGAGCGCGGTGAAATCGGCGTGCGATTCCGTCAGCGTCGTGTACCAGTCATTGCTCTTCCAAGCGATGGTCTCCGGTTTGGTGGAGAGCCAGTACAGGTTGGAGCTCAACCGCTTGCCCGACGCGTCTTCCAGCGTCAGATGCAGGAAATAAGTGGAACTCAGCCCCGGCACTTCGGGGATGGACAGCACCCGGGTGGTGCTGTCGGCCGGGGCATCCAGCGAAGCGCCCTGCTTGAATCTCTCCGCCATATCCATGTCGTAGATGGCGGCGGTGAGTTTAAGTCCGGGCGCATGCTTGTATTGGCTGCTCACCACCCACACCGAGCGATCGTCGTAGGAATACTGCGGATGCAGCGGTTCACACGCCTTTTTGGCGCCGAAGTAGCCTCCCGCCGGCCGCAGGTACCAGTCATAGAGATGCCAGATGGTAGATGGCCAGGCATTGTTCATCATCCACTGAATCACGCCTCCGGTCTCGTATTTATTGCGGCTGAAGGCTTCGAACATCGCCCTCACACCCTCGTAGGCCATGGCCTGCGATTTCACCGTGTACTCGCGCGCGCTGCTGGAGGCGCCGTAGCGGGCGTTCTGCGCGTCGGTGTAGATCTTCAGGTCCTTGAACGGGCCTCCCCCGGCGTGATACTCCCAGAATTCGTTGATGGGCCACAGGCGGTCTTCGGGAAGCATCAAACGCAGGCTTTCAATGGGGGGCACGGCCGGCCCCATGCTGGTTTCCGTGTTGAACCCCCACGCGCCACCTTTTTGTCCTTTGTCCTCCAGCCAGTAGGAAGGCGCCACGTACCACCAGGGGCCAGTCATCTTCACACCCGGATCGCCGGTGATGGGCGTGGGCTTGGCCGCAGCGGATGAAATATAGGGATTGGGCCAGCGGCATTGTTTGAGCACGCCGATATACATGGACTCGACATCCGGCGGCGGCGGGATGTCGCTGGCATTCAGCCACACCAGCAGGCTGGCGTGGCCGCGCAAGCGCTTGATCTGGTCGCGCTGGGAAAAGGCGGCGATTCCGTAGTCCTCCGGCTTCCAGTTGGCCCACTTCTCCCAATGGTCGCAGCAGCACCAGCCCGCCATTACCAGGATGCCCAGCCGGTCGGTGATCTCGAAAAACTCGAGCGGCTCCAGCTTCCCCTCCAAGCGAATGGTGTTCAGGCCCATGTCCTGCACGTAGCGGATCTCCTGCTCCAGACGGCGCGGATTCTCGCGCAGCATCAGGTCTGAGGTCCAACCGCCTCCGCGGATGAGAATCGGTTTCCCGTTCACCTTGAATACCCGGCCCTTGCCCTGCAGCTCCGAGGTGATTTCGCGAATGCCGAAGCGCGTCGCCGCCCGGTCAGACACCTGGCCGTCGGTTTCGAACTCCATTTCCAGGTCGTAAAGCTCCGGGCTGCCCATTTGCGCCGGCCACCACAGACGCGGACTGCGTAGCGTGAGCTGCGAGAGTTTCTGCGGTTCGAAAATGGCTTCCTTGGCCTCGCCGGGCTCCAGTTCCACTGGCTGTTCAACGCGAATTTCGCCGATCCTCGCCCGCAGTGTGCCTTTGACGTTTTGCTTACTGTGGTTCTTCAAGTCGGCGACCACAGTGAGACGCGCGGTGACCGGAGGTGAAAAATCAATGCGCGACTCCACAAACGGATTGCGAAGCGTCACCGGCCCGCTGGTAGTGAGGTAGACCCGGCGCCACAACCCCATGTTCTTGTCAGGAGGCTGCGGATTCCAGTCCACGAAGGTGATGGCCAGATCGCGCTCCGTGGGGGCGAAGATTTCCACCGCCAGCACGTTGGTCTCTCCCGGCAGCACCGTGCTGGTGACATCGAACTCGTATCGGCGGAAAGCTCCGGCGACTTCGCGCGAATCAGCCAGCTTGCGCCCGTTCAGCCAGAGGTTGGCGCGATAGTTGATCCCGTCGAAATGCAAGGATACGGTCTTGCCCGCGTAGTCGGCAGGGAGCTGAAACTCCGTCCTGAACCACCAAGGCACGGCGAAGGGACTGTCTGCCGGCATGGGGAGGTTGGAGAAGTTCTCCCCGATGGGGTAGCTGGTGCCGGGAATCGAGCGCAGGTTCTTACCGTAATAGGGATCGGGATAGACCCCGTTCTTTACCAGGGCGGAAACCACGGTTGTGGGCACGGTCGCCGCGTACCACCCTTGGGGACGGTATTGAGGGCTGGAGATTTCTTCGCCGCCGGCCTTTACTATCGTCGAAGATTGCAGGCTCCAACCGTCGGAGAGCGAAAACCGAGGGGCAGCGGAACCAGCCGCGCTCGCGCAAACTGCTGTGCCCACCAGCACGATCATCAGCAACCGCCGAGCCAACGGCCTCATGGAGACCTCCCTGCGAAAATCCGGCAGCGGCCGGCCCCCCCGCAGGTGACCATCCTAGTCGGAGTGGGCCGCTGCTGCTGCCGGATGCTCGACAAATGACTGGAAGGTTTTATTAAATCGTTTTAATATTGTCAAGCTTCTTCCGGCCGATGGAAGGGTGGGCGGTCGGCTTGGTGCCTTGGAGGTTCGGCGCCCGCGCCGCCTGGACGCAGGTGATGGTATGAGCGAACGGATCGTCCTCGGGGTAGATATCGGCGGGACCAAGGTCGCAGCCGGGCTGGTGGATCCCGGCGGACAGGTTCTGTGCAGCACCCGCTTTCCCATGACTTCGCCGGGTTCCGGGGCGGCCGCCATGGCGTGCGTGCATCGCGCCATCGAAGGCGCCATGGAGGCGGCAAATGGTCTCTCAGTATCGGCCATCGGCGTAGTGTCGCCGGGCCCGCTCGATGTGCGCACCGGGGTGGTATTGCATACCCCCAATCTTCCTGGCTGGAGGAACTTTGAATTGCGCGCGGAAATCGAGCGCACCTACGGCAAGCCAACGCGCCTCGACAACGACGCCAATGCTGCCGGCCTGGCCGAGGCGTTGTGGGGAGCGGGGCACGAATATCGCCACGTGCTCTACGTCACGATCGGTACCGGCATCGGCACCGCCATCATTCTTGATCGCAGCATCTACCACGGACGCACCGGCGCCGCCGCCGAAGGCGGACACATGGCCATTGACTACCGCGGAGCTGTTCGCTGCGGGTGTGGCAAGCGCGGCTGCCTGGAGGGAATGGCCTCTGGACCAGCCATCGCAGCCGCAGCGCGTGAGAAGGCGGCTGCCGATCCGGAGCGCGGCCGGACACTGCTGGCTCGCGCTGGAGATGGCCCGGAATCCATCACCGCGGAGACCGTGGTCAATGCCTGGCGATCCGGTAACGCCCTGGCAACGGAGGTCATCGAGGGGATGATCGAGCTCCTGGCGGTGTGGTTTGGAAACATGATTGATGTGCTCGAGCCCGATGTCATCGTGATCGGCGGCGGCGTGGGAACTCACATCACGGAGGCATTCCCCATCCTCCAGCAGCGGCTTTCTGCCTGGAGCATCAACACGCGGGCTCACGAAATCCCCATGGTAGCGGCCCGGTTCGGCGTGGACGCAGGGCTGGTGGGGTCGGCGGCCCTTTGGTTTGACGAAGCAGCGCAGCCCGGGTAGCAGGCTAGCAGACCTGGTCCGGAGGAAACGGTTTGGCTCAGGAATCCAACTTTGCGCACCTGATGCTCAAGGAGATTTACGAGCAGCCACGCGCGGTCTTCAATACTGCGCGCGGGGCCGCTGCGCCCGTTGCCAGCGTGCTCGATCCCTTGTCCCCCTGGCAGGCCTCGCACATCAGCGGGCTCCGCCGCATCCTCATCGCCGCTTCCGGCAGCAGCCGCCACGCGGGCATGGCGGGCAAGGTCATGATTGAGACCCTGGCCGGCACGCCCACCGAAGTTGGCTATTCCAGCGAACTGCAGCACTCCCCGCTCTCCACCGGGCCGGAAACGTTGGTGGTAGTGATCACCCAGTCGGGCGAGACCTCCGACACGCTGGGAGCACTGCGCCGGGCCAGGAAGAGCGGCTCCCCGGTACTGGCCATCGGGAATGTGGCCGATGCTTCCATCATGCGCGAGGCTGACGCTACCCTCCATACGAAGGCCGGACCGGAACTCTCCGTGCCTTCCACCAAGGCGTTTGCCGCGCAACTGGCGGCGCTGTTCCTATTTGCCGTATGGCTCGCCCGCAACCGCGAAGTCATATCCGAGGATCAAGTCCGTGAGCATCAATCGGCACTGCTGGCCATTCCTGATAAGCTGGCAGCGGTGCTGGAGCTGGATCCCGCTTGCCGTGCCCTGGCCCAGAAATATCTTCGGTGCGAGGACTTCTTCTACGCCGGGCGCGGCGTCCACTTTCCCATCGCCCTGGACGGAGCGCTGAAGCTCAAGGAAGTCTCCTATCTTCATGCCGAAGGCTTCCCTGCCGGCGAGATCCTGCATGGACCTCTGGCCCTGGTGGATGAGCGCATCACCTCGGTGGTGCTCGCTACCCGCGATGCGAAGGACGCAGAGTCCCAGCAGCGATACGACAAAACGGTGTCCACTATCCGCGAGTTGAAGGCCCGCTCCGGCAAGGTGATCGCTGTGGTGAATCCCGGCGACGAGGCCGTTCGGTCGCTGGCCGACGACTTCCTGGAAGTTCCGCCGGCGCCCGAACTGCTGCTGCCGCTGCTCGAGATTGTTCCCTTGCAACTTTTCGCCTACCATACCGCGGTTCTCCAGGGACGCGAGGTCGACCGGCCTCGCCACCTGACCAAGGCCGTCATCACGGAGTGACCACATGCCCAACCTGCGAATCCTGCTGATGGTGTGCCTGGCTGTTTCCTTGTCGTCCTTGCCGGCCGGCGCCCAGACGCTCGTCGAGAGCGACGAGTTCCTCAAGGCGCACTCCGCGCTGCCCCGAGCCCTCACCCCTGCCGAGGCTGCTGAGGTCGAGAAACTTCTGGCCCGCATGTCCCTCAAGGAAAAAGTGGGCCAGATGACGCAGCTCGAAATCGGCATGATCAGCGACGGCCAGGACCAGCAGATCCGCATCAATCCCGCCAAGCTCCGTAAGGCGGTTGTGGACTACGGCGTGGGCTCCATCCTGAACGTGAAGGACGAGGCGCTTTCCATTCAGCACTGGCACGAAACCCTTCGCCAGATCCAGGCGGCGGCCGCCGAGACGCGTCTGAAGATCCCGGTCCTCTATGGCATCGACACCATCCACGGCGCCAACTATGTGCAGGGCGCAACCCTGTTCCCTCAGCAGGCGGGCATGGCGGCCACCTGGAACCCGGAACGCATGCTGGAGGCCGCCCGCTTCGCCGCCGCCGAGACGCGTGCCGCCGGCATCCCGTGGAATTTCTCGCCGCTGGGCGATGTAGGCCGCCATCCTGCCTGGCCGCGCCTGTATGAGACCTTCGGGGAAGATCCCTATCTCGCCAGCGTGATGGGTGTGGCCGCAGTCCGCGGATACGAAGGCACGGACATTTCTTCCCCCAGCCACGTGGCCTCCTGCATGAAGCATTACGTGGGCTACAGCGTCCCCTGGACGGGCCACGATCGCACGCCCGCGCTGATTCCCGACGCCGTCATGTGGGAATACCTCCTGCCGCCCTTCGCAGCCATGGCCCGCGCCGGCGCCCACACCGTGATGGTGAATTCGGGATCGGTGAACGGCATTCCCGGCCACGTCAACCGCTACCTACTCACCGACGTGTTACGCGGGCGCCTGGGCTTCACCGGAGTGGTGGTTTCCGACTGGGAAGACATCAAGAAGCTGGTCACCATTCACCGCGTAGCCAAGGATGAAAAGGAAGCCACCCGGCAGGCGGTCATGGCCGGCGTTGACATGAGCATGGTGCCCAGCGACCTCAGCTTTGCCGACCTGCTGCTGCAGTTGGCCGAGGAGGGCAAGGTCCCGGTCAGCCGCATTGATGAAGCCGTGCGCCGCATCCTCATCCTGAAGCGAAAGCTCGGCCTGTTCGACGACCCGCTGCGCGGTTTGGGCGCTTCCCCGGTGGGCTCGCCGGAGGCGCAACGCGCGGCGCTGGACGCGGCGCGGGAATCCATGACGCTCCTCCAGAACGAGAAAAACCTGCTGCCGCTGGCCAAATCCGCCCGCATCCTGGTCACCGGGCCCACCGCCGACTCGCTCATCCCGCTCAACAACGGCTGGACCTACACCTGGCAAGGCGACCGTCCTTTGCTGTATCCCAAAG
>JBOGLL010000288.1:0-6786 GCA_050746065.1 Terriglobales bacterium
CGCCGCATATCTCCTCCTGAAGTTTCTTCGGTTTCCAGCACCGCTACGCGACGGTGATGTGCGGGATTCGCGGCGCTCCCGCGCACCTGCCTCCTTCACAACCCTTCCACCTCAGGAATCCTACTTAGCTCTCACTCGTAGCGCAACGCTTCCGCCGGCAGCACGCGCGCCGCTGACCACGAAGGATACAGCGTCGCCACGAACGAAATCCCGATGGCCACCAGCGCAACGATGACGCCGTCTATCATCCGAGGAGCGAAGGGAACGTAGTCAATGGCGTAGATCTCGGGCGCCAGGGAAATCCACTTGTAATGGCCGCCCGCCCAGGAGAGCGCATAGCCCAGCGCCAGTCCCAGCGCCGTCCCCAGCAGGCCGATGAGCAAGCCCTGCCACACGAAGATGCGCCGCACCTGCTCGCGGCGCGCGCCCATGGACATGAGAATCGCAATGTCGCGTGTTTTCTCCATCACCATCATAATCAGCGAAATCAGGATGTTCAGCGCCGCGACGGTCACGATCAGGCCGATGGTGATGAAAGTCACCACGCGCTCCAGGCGCAGGGCGCGGAACAGCGCGCGGTTCTGTTCCATCCAGTTGGCGGAACCGAACCCCTTGCCGGCATCCTGTTCCAACGACGCGCCGATCTCCCCGGCGCGATAGATATCGTCCACCTTGAACTCAATCACCGTGATCACATCGCCCAGCCCGAATAACCGCTGCGCGTCTGCCAGGCGCGTGAATGCCCACGCGGTGTCATAGTCGTAGAAGCCGGAGTCGAAGATGCCGGTCACGTGAAAGCGAACATACTTGGGTACCATGCCGAAAGGAGTCAGCTCGCCTTGCGGGCTGGTTACCAGCACCACCGACCCTATAGTTGCACCCAAGTCCTGTGCCAGGCCCTTGCCCAGGATGATGGGCGGCATTTCGGACCGCCGATCCCAGGGCGGGATCGTCTCCCCTTCGCTCTTCGGGGTAGCCTCTTTGGCCGCAGCGCCCTCTTGATCTGCCTGCGGCATTTCCGCGAGCGATTCTGCCGAACCTAGTCTTACCGCTCCCAGCAGATCGCTGACCTTGCTTTCGTATTCGGGCACTACACCTTTCAGGACCACGCCTTTGGCCCGCGCTCCACGCGATACCAGCACCTGTTCGTAAATCGCCGGCGACGTCGCGACGACGTGGGGCCGCGTGCTCATCCGTTCCAGCAGCGGACGCCACTCGTTGATGCCTCCACCTTCCAGGCGCAGGAGGCTCACGTGCGCCGACGCTCCCAGCAGCCGCTGCTGCAGATCCTGGCGGAAGCCGTTGTTGATGGCCAGCGCGATGATCAGCGACGCCACCCCCGCGGCCACGCCGATCACAGAGATGCCCGTGATCACAGAAATGACAGCTTGGCGTCTTTTTGCGCGTAGATATCGGGAAGCAACAAACAATTCGAACCTCATAAGACATTCTCCGTCGAGGTCCCTCGCTTCGCTCGGGATTTCGGCGCGCGGCTCGGACGCCGCGCAAGCGCTTCAACCTGCCGTCTCTTGGCCCGCAGGTACCGTGCTGCTATGAAAAGCTCGAATCGCATGGTAGAGGTTAGCTCTAAGCCTTTAGCTCCTGGCTTCCGGCTCGTGACCCTGCTCTTTCCATTTACCTTGGTCTGCGTCTCCGCGTCTCTGCGTTGAAAGTCAGAAGCGCGGCAGCAACATCGGCACGTTCTTCTTGTACTCCCGATAGGCTTCGCCGAAACGTTGTTCCAGCTCTTTCTCCTCCAGCCGGATCATTACGATTCCGGTCGCAAAGGCAAAGGCGGTCAACGCAAAGCACACCGCCAGCCCGCTGCCCACCGTCCAGGCGCTCATCATCAGCATGTGGCCCACGTACATCGGATGGCGCACCCGCCCGTGCATGCCGGTGGTGACAAGTTTTTGTTCGTGTTTCTCCGGCTGCACTTCCGCTTTACCCATCAACTGCTCTCCGCTGAGGTGTTTTCGCGAGCCGCGATAGAAAACAATCGCGCCCGCAGCGAAAAGGAAAAGCAGGCCCCAGGTCCAGGGCGCCTCATACAGGCGCACGCTGCGCCAGCGCCAGGTAGCCGCCCCGGCGGTCACAATCATCATCAGCCACGCCGGGAGGATCACCCGGTAAGGCGACGCGTGCTTACGCCAGTATTCGGGAACAGGATGAATGATGAGCCAGAAGGAAGGGATGGTGGCATACCAGCAGACAAAGATCCAAGCGATCGTCTCCGCCACCAGCCCCACGTTCATTTGACGACCGCTTTCGCCGCCGCCATGTTCTCGAAGCGGTCATAGGCCCGCACCACGACAACGTGCTCGCTGTCGCCAGGCGGCAGCGGGACCGCGAAGGTATAACCTTCGCTGAGGGAGTCCGCGATCTTGCCCGCCGGCTCGATGCGCTGCCACTCCCCGGCGTCGAGTGAATACTCGGCACGTTGGATGGGCGAATACGAATCGATGGCGCGGAAGCTCACCCGCACCTTGGCGCTCTGCGCCGCTGCTGCCAGCCCCTCGATCCGCGGAGGGGTGGCGTCTACCTCGAAGTGCGTGCTCTCTTTCTCGTCGCTTAGCGCATCTTCCGCCGGATTCGACGGCGCATCCGAGGCCACGACCTTCACCGCATATCCGCCGTCCGGCAAAAGGCCGGCTTCCCAGGAATAGAACTTTTCTTCGACCTTATCCTTGAGCAGCTTCCAGTTCTTCTCGCCGTCGCCGCGATAGAAGACGGAATACGTCATCTCATCGTCGTTTTCGTCTTTGGCCGACCAGCGGGCTGCCACCCAGCCGCGGTCGCGCACCGCCGAGGGCGCAGGCTCAAAGCGCTGCGGCTGAGGGGCCTGCGGATTCTGCCCCACGGGAATGTTCACAGACTCCTGTTGCGGCTTCACCACCGGCGAGAAGCGCGCACCCACCTGCACCGCCACTTCGTCCACTTTGGGTGCAACGTTCTTGGGACGGTAGCTGGCCACCACGCTGTCCACGCGTCCCGGGCGAGGGCCGCTGCTGAGCACGGCCTTCCACTGCAGGAAGCGGGCCGGCGGCGATTCGATGGCGCCTCCCTTTGCCGCATCTACTTTCTTCCACGGACTCCAGTTGCGGTCGGGATTATCCACGTTGCCGCTGCGTACGAAGATCTCGTAGTCGCCGGTGCCGCGAACTTCCACTCGTCCCCAGCGCGAAAAGATCTTCGCGTCGAAGACCTCGCTCTCAAAGCGCGCTTCAGACGTTTTGCCCGCCGCTCCCAAGCGGAACACCTTGCCCAGGTTCCCGGTGGCGGCAAAGAGCACACCGTCAGGCGCGGCCGCGAACGCGGTCACCTGGTTGGCGCTGGCCTTCAGCAGGTCGGCGTAATCGCCCTTGGCAGCGAGGGCAAACACGCGGCCCTGGTTTCCCGTGCCCGCCAGCAGCCGCCCGCCGGAATCAAACGCGAGTGCGTAGACCAGGTGCTCGCGTGAAGCCCACAGCGTCCGCGGCGATCCGTCGGCGGAGATGCGGTACACCTCCGATCCACCCGGAATGGCCGTAGGTGTGGTGGAAACCGGCGGTGGAGCCGGTGGCACTCCCGCTACCGTGGCAGTTACGCCTCCCGGCGTAACCACCGATCCGGGCAGCGGTACAACCGGAGCCATGGGCAGGGATGACATCGGCGTGGTGGCGGTCCGTTTTTCTCCCAGCCCGGCGGCATAGAGGTTACCTTCCGCATCTGCGGCCAGCGCCGTGATCTCGCGCTTGTTCGCGCTGAAGACCACGAAGGCATCGCCCGCGGGCGAGATGCGATAGATGAGTCCGCTGCCGTCCGAACCTGCAATCAGGTTGCCGCTGCGGTCGAGGGCGAGCGAGCGGATGTGCCCTTCGTCGCTCTTGAAGAACACCGCTCCCTTGCCGTCGGCTTCGACGCGGAAGATTTCTCCATGGTCGCCCGTGGCCACATACATTCTTCCCGCCGCATCCAGCACCAGGTCCCAGATGTATTTGGTCTTGGGCTCGAAGAAGACGCTGGAGGCGTAATCCGGGTCCACGGGCGCTTCCGGCTGGGGTTCCGCCGCGGGTGTGGCTGGCTTTGCCTCTGGCGATTTCCTTTCTGCGGCGCTTCCCGGCTTGCTGCGCTCGATCTTGTAAACCTTGCCATCGGGCGACGTGGCCGCAAACACGGCGCCGTTCTTGTCCACAGCCAGTGCCTGCACTTGCAGTTCCTGCGGACGGAAGACCACGGTGATCTTGCCGTCGGATGTGATGCGGTACACGCGCGCCGGCGATCCCGCGGCCGCATAAACGTTGCCCTGCGCGTCGGCGGCAATGTCCCACAGATAGCTGGAAGGCGTGGTCGCAAGCGATTGGAAGGCGGGCGCCGGCACCAGGCTGCCATCGCTTCCGATGGCCACCCCGTTGGCCGTGCCCTTGGAGAAATCTTCCATCTTCGATTGCTGCCAGGTGCGCGTGCCCTCACCAAACACCGGCGCCACCGCCAGCAGAAGAATGAAAACCAGGGATGTCCTTTTCATATGCGTTTGTGGCAGGGCTACTCCCAACTCGGTATTGGCAACCCGCAGCTCACTTCACCGTCACCATCAGCACCTGCGCGCCGGTGACCGAATAGTCGAGCGCCGTGGACGATTCATCCACCGACGACTCGCTCATCAGCACCATATCGCGTGTGCCCCGCAGCCCATCCATCACGTTGATGACAGAGAGCGGCAGCGTGGGCATCACCTTGTCGTCCACCATGGCTTGCGGATTGGCCTGCAGCACCGAGACATACAAGCGATGATTCACCCGCTCCTTGTTGAGTGCGGCAATGGTAGCGGCAAGGTCGGGCTGTCTTCCGAATGGAGCGGCGTTCCGCAGGCGGTCCAGAGTGTCACCGTCACTGACCAGAATACGCAACGGTCCGCGCGGAGCCGAGGTTGGAATGCGGACCGGAATCTGCCGCAAGATCTGTTCCCCGCGATAGGGACGCAGCACCGCTTCAATCACGATCTGGTCGCCCGGGCGCGCTTCCACCACATCGGTGCGGGCACTCTCCAGGCGCGCCCAGCGCCGCTCCGGCAGCACCTGGAACTCCAAGTCCACGCCCTCAATGCGGGGCCCCGCCCAGGGATTGCTGTAGATGCGCGTAAAACGCCCGCCCAGGGTCAGGGCCACGCCGTAGGCCGTGGGCCCGCTTTCGCCGGGGGCAAAGATGTCTTCCATGACGACTTCGGGATAGCCCTGCACCCGGATGGAGGCGTTCATGCGGAAGCTCACATCCTCGCCGTACTCGTTGGCGCCGCGCAACGCGTTGTACACCGTGGCCATGACCGCCACCGGCGTGATGCGGGCGTGATTCAACACTTCGAAACTGTATTTCTTGGTTTCCGCGCCGTTTTTCAGACTGAGTTTCACCGGGACCATCTCGGCGGTCTCGCCCAGGTGCGCCAGCACGCCCGTAAGCCGGTCCTGCACCAGCGCGCCCGCTGGTTCGGTGGCCTGCATCATCTTGAAGGAAGCGAAGTCCGACGCCACCGTCACCAGGACTCGCGACTTGGTGATGGGAATGTTCACCCGGCCGAAGTGAAACAGGGGGTGCCCGCAGGCCAGCAGACGCTTCGCGTCCACCGAGGTCACGGTGCAACCCGCAGCGATGTTCAGGTCGCCGCGCACGAACACCACGCTCACCGCCGATCCCCGCTCCAGCGGCTCCGGCTGTTTTTCATCCGTGACCGATCCCGCTCCCATCACCGGAACCATCCCCGCGGCGGCGAACTGCGGAGCAAAGCGTTTCACGGTTTCCTCGCTGAACCCGGCGAAGACCAGCGACGTCTCGATGGGCTGCAGGTGCTGGCGGTAGAGTTCAGCTTCCTGCGGGTTGAGGCCGGGACCCGCCACTTCCGACGCCGCCATCACGGCGGCGTGCGCCACGTGAGTCGCCGGCGCAGGAGTGGCATCCTGCTCGGAGATTTCCAGCATGTCGGCGATGGGTGTCACCCCGCCGATGGGCTCCTTGTTGAAGATGCCGATCTTGTAGGCCAGCGCGCCGATCAGCTTCCCGTCCATATACACCGGGCTGCCGCTCATGCCGGCGACGACGCCCGTGAACTCTGCCTTGGGGCCGCTCAGACGGACCAGGATCACGTGCTTCTTCGGCCCGATCACATTCTTCAGAACGCCCAGGATCTCGACATCCATCTTTTCCGGGAGGACGCCTTCAAACACCGTGTAGGCCTCACCCTTCATTCCTGGAAGCAAGTCGTCCACCGACATGGTGGCCGTTTCCGCGGGGACCGCGGCCGACGCGAGCCCTACGCACAAAACCGCCATCCAAACGCCTGCCAGCAACTTCAATCTCATACTCCCCCCCGCCTTTCCCCTCTACATACTTTATCAGCCCTGGGAAGCGGTCTGGGCGGATGACCTCCTTCCCGGCTCCGGTGTGGAAGGCTGTACCCAATTACCCCCGCCTTGCATCTATACTCTAGGAGTCCGCTTTTCCCGGAAGGTTAGCGACATGCGTTTCCCTGCCCTCATTGGCTGCATCTTGCTCGTGACACTGGCCTTTGGCCTGGTTTTCATCTCTGCTCCCCTGACGCCTGTACAGGCCGGTCAGGAGTCGTCCAGCCAGCAAGACTCCAAGGCCAAGCCCACGCAGGAGCCGCCTCCAGCCGCGGGCGGTCCCTCGACCGATGTGGGCCCCATCGCCATCCCCAAAAAGAAAGAAGAGCCGCCTCCAGCCCAGCCGCCGCGACGCCGCGCTCCTGACGATCTGCCCGACTATTCGCTGCGCGTGGATGTCCAGCTGGTGAAC
>JBOGLL010000289.1:0-2855 GCA_050746065.1 Terriglobales bacterium
CCGCCCGTGCCGATCTTCTCCAGCACTTCGTATTTGCCGCGCAGCACCATGCCCTCCGCAAGTTCCGCAGCCACACGCAGAGCGCCCTGGTCTTTGGGGCAGACGGTGAATTCCGTCGGGTAGGTGCTATGGCAACTGTCGCAATACTTCACGGGCAGGCTCCTGCCTTCGAGGGGAAGGCCACATCTAAGGATAGGTCCTATGGTTCCGGGCCGACAGATGCCGGAAGTCGGAGAGGTGGGCTGCACTTAGGTAACATTGGCCCATGCTGCGCCTCTCCTCCAACGACCGTTTGTTCGTCCTGACCAGCGCCGGCGTCAGCGCCGAAAGCGGGATTACAGACCAACCGATCGGTAGAGACGTAGCTTGCTACGTCTCCGGCACAACGTCCCTGGTCCCATTCAGATGTAAATCCATCCGGTCCGAATCAGGAACAGAGACGCCGCGGCCACAATCATCCACAGCAGGATTCCCTGGAGCAGCGGGCGAACGCCTACCCGTTTCAGGCTTTCGCGGGTAATGCCGGTGCCGATCAGGAACAAGGTGAGCGTCAGGCCCACCCTTCCTGCCTTGGCCATCCACGGGTAAAAGGGTGCACCCGCTGTGAGATAGGAATTGCACACCGCGGCCAGCAGGAAAAACACAATGAACCACGGCCATTGAATGGTCGCCTTGTGCGGCCGGTGGTCTCGATGGCGTTGCCAGGCAGCGGAGGCCAGGGTGAGGGGCACGATCCATAGCGCGCGCGCAAGCTTTACGGTGGTGGCGATGGCCAGGGCGAGCGAACCGTACTTGGCGCCAGCGCCTACCACGGAGCTGGTGTCGTGGATGGCGAGCGCCGCCCACAGTCCGAACTGCGGCTCGGTGAGCCGGAGCGCGCTGCCCAGCAGTGGAAACACGAACAGTCGCACAGCGTTGAGGATGAAGACCGTGCCGATGGAGACGGACATCTCTTCATCGCTGGCCTCGATCACCGGCCCCAGCGCGGCGATAGCGCTGCCACCACAGATCGCAGTCCCTGCAGAGATCAGGTAGGACGGCTTCCCTGGAACGCGCAACATCCTGCCCAGCGAGGTGCCGATGGCCAGCGCGAACACGATGCCCAGCAGCGTGTAGACGAATCCCGATGCGCCCGCGCGCAGAACCTGCTGTAGGTCCATAGCAAAGCCGAGCGCGACCACAGAGACTTGCAGCAACACCTTCGACACGCTGCGCGATTCAGCGGCGTAAGGATGTCTGAACGTCAGTCCGAACAGCACCCCGAGCGCCAGGGCCAGGGGCGGCGAACTCCAGCCGGTGGGCAACACAAGGAACACAGTCAGCAGCAGGAAGATGACGCGGGCAAGCATCCGTCAACCATCGTAGCACCCGCGCGAGGGCCGGCCTGACGGGTGTTCAGAACGCTCAGGTGTAATATTTCCGGCGGTTATCCGACCTGTTCCTGGGGCGTTGTCGCCATGCTGTCATTCCTCCTCAGCGTCGTCTTTTCCGTTGTCCCGCTGCGCTGCCGCCGGCGCTATCTGGCGGACCCTGACCTGAACGTCCAGCGGGGAGCACTGTTCTCCGGCATCGTGGAAACGGTGGGTTGCGCACTGGTGTTGTGGCTCCGTTATCCGCCCTACGTCCGCGGGCGGATGGCGGAAGCAGCAGCGGCTGTGGCCAAGGCGGGCGGCGACCGCATCTCGGAGGCGGTCTCCGATTTCGCGACCGGTGGGCTCAGCCTGTTCGAGTACATCGTGCAGCCCGTCAGCCTGCTGCTGGTGTTCTTTGTCCTGGAAGGCATGGTGCGGTTGACCGCGGCGGTGGTGACGGGAGAAGTCCTGCCCTCGCTGCCCTTGCAGTTCATCGCCTGGGCCCATGGCTTGGGCGAGGGCTGGAAGCAGGAGCACGACCTGGGGCCGCGCATCGTGGATACGGTCGCGCCCGGCGATGCCGCGGATCACGCGCTGCGCATCGAGAGTTGCCGGCCCAAACCCTGGAACTCGCTCACCACTATTTCCTATGACGGCCAGCTCTATGAACTGGTACGCGAGCTTACCGGGCATCCGCCGCGCCGCTTCGTATACCTGCTGCGCAAAGCGCCGGAAAGCAAACTGGTGCGCGGCCTGCACCATTACTCCCCAGATGAGACTCTGCAGAAACCCTAGGCGGAATTGACGATTGTCGATTGACGATTGACGATTGAAACGTGGCTCCCGACTCGCCAAGCGTTGTGGTCTTTCAATCGTCAATCGTCAATGATTCAATCGTCAATCACTGAAACTCCCTCGCCACCGACTCCTTCCATGTCCGCTCCCGAACCTGGGTTCCGTTTTCGAAGATGCGGCGGGTGAAGGTGAAGTGGAAGGTAGTGACATCGGAGCGGATTTCCACCCAGCTCTCCAGTCGCAGCTTGCGTCCGCGCGTGAATTCGATCTCCGTCCAGTTGATTCCCTCGAACGACGAATTCGCGGGATCCGCATCCGTCGTGCGGTAGGTGCTCCTCTGATAGACGTGGTAGCGCCCGCCCGCGAGCTGGTAACCGTATTCCTGGTCCCACTCCACCGTGGTACGGCCCTGGGCGTCGCGCGTCACGCGATTGATGCGCTGCACGTCGTCGAATTCCAGCCGTCGAGCGTCTTGACGGTGCTCGCGGGGCTGGGAAGGAAGAAACGCCGGGACCGGCTGCTGTTTCTTCGGAATCACCGGCAGGTCCAGCCACGCGTCCTTGCTGCCCACGTCGAGCTCTGACGTAGCCGTGTACGGCGTAGGCCACAACATGGGGAAGAGCGCATTACTCACCGCCAGGCGGATGCGGTGCCCCGGACGAAACGTCCAGGTAGTGAAGTGCAGCGGAATTTCGAGGGTCATCGTCT
>JBOGLL010000290.1:0-4328 GCA_050746065.1 Terriglobales bacterium
ACTCGGCAGCGCAGCTTTCCACCTTGCTCGAGACGCTCCAACAGTTCCAAGTCGGCTTGCTGATTGACGTGCGCAGCAAGCCGCAAAGCTTCCGCCATCCGCACTTTGATCGCGTCGAACTGGAACAAGCGCTGCCTGCGGCCGGTATCCGTTACCTCTTCGCGGGGGAGGATCTGGGTGGCAGGCCAGACGACCCGGCCGCCTACGCAAGCAATGGAGTGGTGGACTACCGCAAGCGTAGGAAATCCTACGCGTTCCAGACAGGCTTGGAGCGGGTCGAAGCGGAACTGGCGCAATACGACCTGGCGCTGATGTGCGCAGAAGAAGACCCGCTGCAGTGCCATCGTTTCCTGATGATCGGTCCGGAACTGGTCGCGCATGGACTAGAGCCGCTGCACATCCGCAAAGGAGGCATCCTCGAAACGCAGAAGCAGGCCGAAGACCGCCTGCTCGATGCCCAGCAATTCAGCGCCGTCGCTGGAGCTTCGTTGTTTTCTGCCGACCGCGCCACCGCGCTGGAGAGTGCCTACGACACCCAAGCCAGGCAGTGTGCCTTTCGCATCGAGCCCGCCACCGCAGACCGCTGGTAGCCGGAATGGAAATCACCATCTGCACCATCGGCTTTGCCGGCAAGACTGCAGAGCAGTTTTTTACCTTGCTCACACAGGCGGGCGTGCGTCGAGTGGTCGACATTCGAGAAAACCGAGGCGGCCAGCTCTCCGGATATGCAAAACATCCTGACATCGTTTTTTTTCTCGACCGCCTAGCCGGGATAGAGTATCTGCACGAGCCACGGCTGGCCCCCACGCCCGAAATGCGCAAGTCCTACCGTCGCACGAAAGACTGGGGGCAGTACGAGGCCGGATTTCTTCAGCTCATGCGCGATCGAGGCTTTCCCGAATCTGTGGAAGTACCTGTCACCAATGGCACGGTGGCCTTGCTGTGTTCGGAAGCTGGTCCCGAGAAGTGTCACCGCAGGGTGGTTGCGGAGCTTTGGGCGGAGGACCAGCGCAGGAAGGGGCACACGGTTCGCGTCCACCATTTGATCACGGAAAAAGTCCGGCCGCAGAAGCGAAAAAAGTAGTGCCATCCGGCTCATGCCCGAACTCCTGATCAGCGAGATTACACGGATGGGGGAAGGCTTCTGCGTGATCGGGCTTTTGCGCAACCAGTCAGGGTCCGTTTCTCTTCGGCCCATTCCACCCGGCCGTTACGCGTGGCAGCCATTCCCTTATCAGCGTGCCGATCGCGTAGATTTCGAGCTCTACAACATCCCGGTAGCTAGGCCTCATGTCGAAGACCGGCAGTCCCGGAACCACAGCAAGGTGGGTTCGATCTCCGAGGCCGACATGGTGGATTGTCTGAAGCAAGCGGAGGTAGCAGCCTCGATCAAGGAACTGTTCGGCTGCAATGTCCGTTCCAGCCCGCGTGGAGGTGCAGCCGTCCATGTGAAGCCTGAAGAAGGGAACCGGTCCATCTGTGGTTGCGCGATTGAAAACATCAGTTTCTCCCTAAACTACTATCCCCCGAAAATTCGAGCCACGCTATATCTTGAGTCGGGCGACCGGCTGGATAGCCTCCCTGTGGTGGATGATGATTGGCTCCGCTTTGCAGACCGTCTTTGGGAACAAAACCAGGGAACGGCCAATGTGCAGCAGCGGCTCCAGCGGTTTTTCAATTGGCAAATCAGAGAACATCTCCTATCCAGCCCGGCGTCATTTGCTCGAATCGGACTTGCCCGCCCCGACCGAGACGGCCTGTGCTGGTTGATGCTCGACTCGGTGTTTCCGCTCCCAAAGAAACAATGGTCGGAGGAGTTCACGTAACTCTGGCTGCCGGTTTTGCGAGTGCACTCGAGGCATTGAATTGAAGAGGCCAGAAGAAGCGGAAGTTCGAGACATGGTCGAGCGCTGCCTCAGGTCCGTGCTGCCGCCAGCGACGGATCTGCCGGGTGAGGATGAAGACTGGATCGAGAGCGGCCTGCTTGACTCCATGGCACACGTCGAAGTCCTTATGCAGATTGAACGCGCAGCAGGGTCGCCCGATCTTTTCGCACGCGCCGGCGTTGATCCGCCCACGACAACCCTCACAGCCATGGCGGCAATCCAGAAAGCGCTGGCGCAGTCTGTTGAGCCTGCTTCTGCTGCGACGCCGAGACAAGAAAAAGACCGTGCTGCTTCCCCCATGGCGATCGCCGGCTGGGGGTCAGCCCTCGGCTCCGAGCGCGTCCCCATCGCGCAAGTCGAGAAGGAATTCGGATTACCGCCAGGAAAGCTGTCGCAGGGAGCAGGCCTCGAAGCCGTTTGTCGCGCGTCTGCTAATGAGGACGAAGTTTCCCTGGCGCGGGTGGCGGCACAGCGGGCGCTCGAGGTTGCGGGTGTTGCGGAGAATAGCCTGGACTGGATTTTGGCCACCAGCGAGACCCTGGTTGGTTTTCCTTCGCTGGGCGCGTTGCTGCACTCGGCGTTGCTCGCCCCGCAGACGTGCGCGGTCCTGGATGTAGGCGGCGCGTGCGCGGGTGCTGTCAACTGTCTGATCGTGGCCGACGCGTTATTCGCCGCCGGCAGGGCGAAGTGTGTCCTGATTGCGTCGGCCGACGTGCACAGCCGCCTGCTCGTGCCCGGCAAAGTTCCCGGCGAGTTCGGCGGACTCTTCGGCGACGGCGCCAGCGCCTTCCTCCTGCGTTCCGTGAACCATGCGGACGACACCGGGTATCGTCTTGTCGCCGGCATGGGAAGCTGTTTGGGCACGTATGCTTCGGCGATTCAGGTCCGTCAGGGTGCTGAAGGTGCGATCCAGCTCCGCTTCGACGGCGAAGCCCTCGCACACGCCGCCGTAGACCGCATGGCCCTGGTCCTCGATCACCTCGAAGCCGCCACCGGCAAGAAGCGCGACACAGCCAGCGCCATCGTCATCCATCAGCCCAACCCGCGCATCGTGGAGATTTTTCTGCGGCGTGCCAAGCTCCCGCCAGAGAAGATCCCTGTCTTCACACGGACCACCGGCAACTTGGGTTCATCCACCTGCGGACTGGCCTTGAGCGCGGCTCTCGAAGAGCACTCGCGCAAGCCGCGCGGCGAGCGCGGACCGATCTTCCTCGCTGCTCTCGGTCCTGGATTATTGTGGGCGGGTGCGCTTCTGGATTGAAGCGGCTTACTTCTGCACCGCGGCAATGCGTCCCTGCGCCAACTGGGCAGCCGGGCCGGTGGGATTCTCCGTCTTGATTTGCTCGTAGATGCGCAGGGCTTCGGCCGGTTGCGTGGTCTCATACATCGAAGCCAGTTCCAGTTGCGCCATGGACTTCGGCACGGTGCGAGTCGGCTGGTCGATCAGTTCCTTGTAGAGTTTGACGGAGTCGGCCTCCCGCTTTTGCGAGCGGTACAGCGAGGCCAGGGCCATCTTGGCCAGCGGCGCCAGGTCCCGATTGTGCGATTCGGCAATGGCTTTCAGTTCACGCTCGGCGGACGCGGCGTCGCCCAGGTCCACGGCCACCAGTCCTGCCATGTAGCGGGCCACTTCCGCGGTGCGCGTGTAGGAATATTTACTGGCGATTTCCAGGAATTCCTTCTGCGCCGCTTGTGCGCGCTCTTTGGCGGACGTGAAGCTGGGGACACCGGGCTGCGCCGGACTCTCCGGCGAACGCAACTGCGTGGTATAGGTGCGGAGGGCCCCGCCCAGGGCCACGCTGGCCTGCGCGTCGCGATGCCGTAGAAACGCCCAGCCCCCCAGGCCTGCGACCAGCAGCAGCCCCACCACGGTGCTTACCGCGATCACCTTCCCGCGATGCGCCACCGCCCAGTGGACGGTGTCTTTCGCCGCATCGGCGAGCCGGTCTTCCTTCAGTTGATGTCGGGTATACCCGGGCACGAATGTCCTTGGGAAACCTTGCTCAGAATCTGGAGATCCTGCGAGGAGCAGCAAAAAAGTTAGTGTAGCAGCCGGAAATCGCCGGGTCAAACCGGCAGTTCCCGGGCGGCAGAACCTCCGTGCTCCCTCCCGCCCGGCTGTGCGGGTACCCAGTGGAAAGGTAACGCTTGCCATTAATAACGACATACGTTACTATCTCGCCAGCGCGGTTGCGAGGGCCGCCGGGCGATGATCCTGGGCTTTCGAGACAGGCAGACCGAAGGAGTTCTGGCAGACCGGCAAGAGCCTCGGAGGCCGCCTGCCAACTTGCCCCGAAGTGCTCTTCGGAAGCTCGTGATGCTCGACAGCGCCGCCTCGCTCAACGACCTGGGCAGGGTCCCAGGCAACCGGCTGGAACGCCTGCGCGGAGATCGTGAGGGCCAGCACAGCATTCGCATCAATGATCAATTTCGCATCTGTTT
>JBOGLL010000291.1:0-6080 GCA_050746065.1 Terriglobales bacterium
CACTTCACTGAGCCTCCGCCGCGCTACAACGAAGCGTCTCTGGTGAAAGAGCTGGAAGAACGCGGCGTAGGGCGTCCTTCCACCTACGCTCAGATCATCAGCAGCATCCAGGACCGCGGATACGTGATCAAGCACGAGCGTCGTTTTGTGCCCACGGAGACCGGGGAAGTGGTGGCCGAACTGCTAGTGAAGAACTTCGACGACATTTTCGACCCCAATTACACGGCACGTCTCGAAGAAGAGCTGGACGACATCGAAGAAGGCCGCGAAAAGTGGACCGTGGCCATGGAGGACTTCTACAAGAAGCTGGCGAAGGACATTCGGCTGGCCGAGAAGCAGATGGAAAACATCAAGACCATGAAGAAGCCCACCAGCGAGAAGTGCGAGCGTTGCGGGGCGCCCATGGTCGAACGCTGGGGCCGGCATGGCTGGTTCCTGGCCTGCAGCACGTACGACCGCAAGAAGAAGGGAAGCTGCGACTTTACGCGGGAGAAGCCGGACAAGGAACTCTCTGTCGATCAGGACACGGAAGAAGAAATCTGCGAGGAATGCGGGCAGCCCATGGTGCTGCGCCGCGGACGCTTCGGGCAGTTCATGGCGTGCACCTCCTATCCCAAATGCCGCAGCGCACGCAGGATCGACCAGGCGAAGCGCGTACCTGACATCCTGACCGACGAACTCTGCCCCAAGTGCGAACGGCACCTGGTGATCCGCCACGGGCGCTACGGCGAATTCACCTCATGCAGCGGCTATCCCGACTGCAAGTACATCAAGCAGAACCTGATCGGCGTGAAGTGCCCGAAGTGCAAAGACGGCGACATTATCGAGAAGAAGGCGCGGCAGCGCGGCAACATTTTTTACGGCTGCTCGAATTATCCCGACTGCGATTTCACTTCCAACTGGAAGCCGCTGGCGGAGAAGTGTCCGGAGTGCGGCAACGAGTATCTGGTGGGGAAGAACCTGAAGGCGGGAACGGTGATCGCCTGCCCCAACAACCGGCGCCAGGATGAGGAACCGGTAAAGAAGCGTCGCGGGAAAAAGAAGGACACGAAGGAAGAACCAGCAGTCGCCTGTGGCTATTCGCGCCCGGTAGCGGCCTCACCGGTAGTTGCATAAATCGGCGAAGCGCTCACGCTGCCCGACCTGCTACACTTTCCTGTCTGTAACCATCCCCAGGAGGTGCTCCTTAATGGCCCGGAAACCCACTGCCAGCGATGCCCAGCTCGGATTGCAGCTCTATGATCTGCGGCGCGAAGCGGAGATGCGCAAGGCGCGCAACTTCATCAACTTTCAGTTCAATCCCCAAACCGCCGACGAATTCCTGAAGGTGGCTATGGCCATCGGCACGCAGGAAAACGCGCATTTGCGCCAGGTGTTTTCCTACTGGCAGATCGCAGCTTCTCTGGTGCTGAACGGCACGTTGCATCCCCAGGTCTTCGTGGATACGTGCGGCGAGGGCTTGTTCATCTACGCCAAATTCAAACCCTTGTTGAAGGAAATCCGGGCGAAGATGGATCCCGAATTCCTCAGCCGGATCGAAACCCTGGTTCAGAAAGAAAAAGCCTGCCGAGAACGGGTGACCGTGATCGAAAAGCGGCTGGCGACGTGGGCGGCGGCGCGCAAGGCGCAGGAAGCAGCCGCGGCTGACTAGAACGGACGGCAGCAAGACCCAACAACATCCAGGAGAAACCATGCCCAATCCTGATACGAAAGATGCTCAGATCATCATGCAGCTCTACGACCTGCGACGGGAAACCGAGCTGCGCAAGGCGCGCGACTGGTCCACGCAGGAGTTCCTTCCATCCTCCCAGGAAGACATCATGGCCATCTTTATGGCGCAAGGCACCGACCAGAACCGCTGGTTGCGCCAGGTGATCAGCTACTGGGAGATGGTGGCCTCGTTCGTGAACCGCGGCGTGCTGAACCGCGACCTGCTGGAAGATTCGGTGGGCGAGTACGTGAACGTCTACTGCAAGTTCCGGCCGTTCCTGAAGGAGATCCGGCAAACCATCGGCTTTCCCGAGTTCATGAGCAACATCGAGCGGCTGGTGGAAGAGAGTGAGCGGGGACGGCGCATGGTGGCCATGATGGAGAAGTGGTTCGCCGACCGGCGCGCGCGAGAGGCCCAGGCGGAACGCAAGACCGCCTAGGAGATGTATTCGCGGATGTACTCGTCGCGGCAGGCGGCGAGCTGCTGCGCCGTGCCGTCGAAGATGGCCTTGCCGTCGCGCAGGATGAGAAAAGTGGTGTTCACCGCCCGCCCGCTGCCTTTCAGCGGGCGCATTTCTCCCGCCTGCTGATCGTAGTAATGGGAAGCCAGAGTGAAGGCGTCCTGCAGGCGGTGCGAAACCATGAGCGCGCTGCTCCCCTGCACGTCGCGCTGCTTCACGATGAGCTCGATGATAGTGGTGGAGGTAATCGGGTCCAGCCCGGCAGTGGGCGAATCGTAGAGCAGGACCGCAGGCTGGGTGACGATGGCGCGGGCAATGGCCACACGCCGCCGCATGCCGCCGGAAAGCTGCGAAGGAAAGAGCGGCAGCGTGTGCTCCAGCTCCACGAAGCGCAGCGCCTCGACCACGCGCGCGTGGACCTCCTCTTCCGAGTGGCCCCCCTCCTCGAGGAGCCGATAGGCCACGTTTTCCTCGACCGTCAGCGAGTCAAAGAGCGCGCTTTCCTGGAAGACCATTCCCAGTTGACGGCGCAGCTCGAACAGTTCGTCCTCGTGCATCGCCGTGACGTCGCGGCCCAGGACGCGGATGGTTCCCCGGTCGGGCTTCAATAGGCCCAGCGCCAGCTTGAGGATGGTGGTCTTGCCCGAACCGGCGACGCCGAACACTGCTTTGGATTCGCCGAGGTCCAGCTCGAAAGAGATTCCGTCGAGCACCACCTTGTCCTCGAAAGCGATGGCCACGTCTTTGAAGACGATGGGTGGTTCCTGCGGATTTCCTCCCGCGGGTTGCGGAACATCGGCCGTGGAAGACGAGGCGGGCATGCTCGAAGCTAGCCCTCCACCCAGGTGATGAGGAAGCGGGTCAGGAAAAAGTTCACCACCAGGATCAGGACGGAGGCCGCAACCACGGCCTGGGTAGTGGCGCGTCCTACGCCCTGGGTGCCGCCGCGCGCAGTGAGGCCGTAATAACAGCCCACGGTAGCGATGACGAAGCCGAAGAACACCGGCTTGAGGAGTCCCATGAGCACGTCTTCCATCTCCAGTTCCTGGTAGGCATTGGTCCAGTACTGTTGGGCGTCAAGACGCAGCACCAGGGAGGAGACCATGAACCCGCCGCCAATGCCCACGATGTCGGAGATGATGGTGAGGAAGAACAGCATGACCACCGTGGCCACGACCCGAGGAGTGACCAGCTTCTTGGTGGGATCCGTACCCAGGGCGCGCATGGCATCGATCTGCTCGGTGACCACCATGGAGCCCAGCTCGCTGGCCATGCCGGAGGCGTTGCGCCCGGCAACCATCAGCCCGGTGAGCACCGGCCCCAGTTCGCGCACCATGGAAAGCGACACTACCTGCCCTGTGAGCGAGAGTGAGCCGAACTGTTCCAGGGTCTTCGAGGTCTGCAGGGCCAGCACCGCGCCGGTAAAAAAGCCCGTGAGCACGACGATGGAGAGCGAGCCCACGCCGATCAGATCGGCCTGCATGATCCAGTCCGACATGTAGCGTGGATGCCGGAACAGATTGGCCAGAGAGCGGCCAGCCAGCAGGGAATAATCCTGAATGGCAAGGATCTTGTCTTTGGCGAGGTCGGCGGGAGAGATGAGTTCCATTTTCCCGTTCCAGGGGAACGGTGAAATATAGCAGGTTTCCCGTTTCTGGTTTCTCGTTTCTCGCGCGGCAGGGCTGGCTTACGACGCTTCGCGGGTCTTCTTGCGGACTTCGATGTTCAACCGCTTGATCTTCTGATTGAGGGTGGAGAGCGGGATGTGGAAGGCCTCGGCCGCCTCGGTCTGGTTCCAGTTGGTCTTCTCGAGCATTTCGACGATCACGCGGCGCTCGCATTCTTCCATGATGTCGAAGAGCGAGGCGTCGGGGCGGGATTCAAAAATCTCGGAAGCGCTGCGGCGTCCGACCACATGGTCCGGAAGCAAGTCCAGACCGATGACCGGCCCGTAAGAAAGCACCACGGCGCGCTCGATGACGTTTTCCAGTTCGCGCACGTTGCCCGGCCAGGGGTAATCGAGCAGCGGCCGCAGGGCCTCCGGAGTGATCTGCCGCGGAGGCTTTTCGTTCTCCTCGCAGTATTTGGTCAGGAAGTGCTCGACCAGGCCGGGGATGTCCTCACGGCGCTGGCGCAGCGGGGGCAGTTCCAGGTTGATGACGTTGAGCCGGTAGAAGAGGTCCTCGCGGAACCGGCCCTCGGTGACCAGTTTCCTCAGATCCACGTTGGTGGCGGCGATGATGCGCACGTCCACCTGGATCTCCTGGATGCCACCCAGATGCATAAACTTGCGGTCCTGAAGCACGCGCAGGATCTTGGCCTGGGTGTCGAGGCCCATGGTGGCGATCTCGTCGAGGAAGAGTGTGCCGCGGTCCGCCACTTCGAACAGGCCCTTCTTGGAAGAAATTGCACTGGTGAAAGCGCCCTTCACGTGGCCGAAAAGAGTGGACTCCAGCAGGTCCGCGGGCATGGAACCGGTGTTGACGGGAACGAAGGGCCGGTCCTTGCGCGGCGAATTCATGTGGATGGCCTTGGCGATGAGTTCCTTACCGGTGCCGCTCTCGCCCTGAATGAGGACGGTGGAGCGGCTGGGGGCCACCTGGGCCACCAGATCGAAGATGCGCAGCATGCCGTCGCTCTTGCCGACGATGCTCTCAAAGTTGTAACGCTCCTTGAGGGCGCGCTTGAGCTGGACGATCTCTTCCTGGTCGCGCTTGCGGGCTACGGCGGTGCGAATGTCCGCCAGCAGCTTCTCGTTGTCCCAGGGCTTCTGGATGAAATTCGTGGCACCCGCCTGCATGGCGTTGACGGCGTTTTCCACGGTGCCGTAGGCGGTGATCATGATGACGGGGATGAGCGGGTCGCGGTCGCGGATCTCGCGCAGAATCTCCACGCCGTTGCGGTCGGGCAGGGCGAAGTCCAGCAGGACCAGGTCAAAGGGACGGCCGCCCAGACGAGAGAGGCCCTGTTCGCCGTTCTCGGCCGTTTCAACTGCAAAGCCTTCCAGGTCGAGCAGCGTCTCCAGCGACTCGCGGATGGCGGACTCGTCGTCAATCACCAGCACAACGCCCTGCGAAGCCTGCTCGCGATTGCGGGTCTTGTTGACGACGAGGGCGGACTCGGCCATCAGACGCTCACCGCCTTCCGGATCACGGGGAAATCGAGGTAGAAACTGGTGCCCTCACCCGGGCGGCTCTCCACGCGGATCTGGCCGGCGTGCTCCTGAATGATGCCGTAGGTGACGGAGAGTCCCAGACCGGTGCCACGGGGGCCTTCGTTTGCCGTCCCCTTGGTGGTGAAGAAGGGATCGTAGATGCGGGCCACGTGCTCAGGGGCGATGCCCTTGCCGGTATCGGAAACCACCACGCGTATGGTTTCGCCGTTGCTGGTTTCGACGGTGAGAATGCCGCCGCCGGTCATGGCGTCCTTGGCGTTCAGGAACAGGTTCAGAAACACCTGCTGCAGCTTGCCGGCATTGCCCAGAATGGGCAGAAGGCCGGGAGTGAGCGCGGCGTTCACCGCCACCTGCGCAGTCTTGAACTGATGTTCGAGCAGGGCCAGAGTGTCCTGGATGACCTTGTTCACGTCCACTTCCGCGAACTCCGTGCCGCTGGTGCGGGAGAAGTTCAGCAGGTTGTTAACAATCTCGGAGGCGCGGAAAGTCTGGCGCGTGATTTTTTCCAGCAGCGCGGACTTCTTCTCGTCGTCCTGGAGTTGCTTGGCCAGCATCTGGGCGTAGGAGGAGATGACCGCCAGCGGGGTGTTCACTTCGTGGGCCACGCCCGCGGCCAGCAGTCCGATGGACGACATTTTTTCCGACTGCACCAGTTGCGATTCCAGGCCTACGCGTTCGGTGATGTCGTCCACGATGATGATGCGGCCGATGATGTCGAAGCGGCGCGTCACCAG
>JBOGLL010000292.1:0-3950 GCA_050746065.1 Terriglobales bacterium
CGCGCTTGCCCGTGGCCACCAGCGTCCATTCGGCTGGATGGCGGTACTCCAGATCGAAATTGGCCATGGCCATGCCCCGGTTGGGGAACCAGGTGCCGCGCGCGCCCACGTAAAGCAATCCGCCGCCCGCGTCGGAGAGCACTTTGCCCCCGTAAACAAAATGCAATTGGACAGTGCGGCCCGGCTCCAGGGGTTTGGGAAACACCACCGCCACAAAATCGTTGCCGCGACGCGAGAGCTCGCCTCCCTGGATGGATGGATTCTGGATGAACTCCAGCGCCTCTCCTTCTGAGGTCACGCTGTGAAGCTGCAAGTGTCGCGAAAGCTCGAAGAACAGGGCGCGACGCCCGGCTTCGCCGGCTTCCAGGGTGAGCGTTGCTTCTGCTTCCAGCTCTTCCGGCGGCGTCACCTGCGCCCGGATCTTGTAGGCGGTGATGCGCACCGACTGTTCCGGAGCGTAGGCCGTATCCAGGTTTCGGTTCTGATTGCCGCGTGCGCGCGTCCGCGAGGAGAACGAGGTCCACATGTTGGTGTACAGCAAGCCTTCCTCATAGACGGCCTGGGTCACCGCCACATCCTCTGAGAAGAGCGAGTCCACGCGGACGGCGAACGTTCCCAGCTTCTCGCCGCTCAGGCGAGCGTGCAGCATGTGGCCGGGCGGTTCGCTGCTGGTGTCTCCAGGGACGGGTAGGGGCGGGGCGTTTAAGAAGCCGAGCAGCAGGCGCAAGGCGTCCGGTTCCGCCAGACTGGTGGCGGCCGCGTCCCAGCGCGCAAGAAATTCCGCAGCATCCTCAACCCGGCGCAGCGCAGGCAGCAGTTCCTCGTAAGTGGAGTCGTTGAAGCGCAGATAGGCGGTCGTGAACTTCTCCGTCAGCACGGGTGATCCGGTGTGCAGGGCCAGCGAGCCGCGCTCGGCGCGGTCGTACGGAATCAGCAGGATCTCACCTTCGCCTTCGAAGAACGCGCCTGTGATTTTCCCTTCGACGTTCCGGGTGAAGGCAATGGTGCCCTCGTCAAAGGACAGATGGACCCCGGAGCGGTTCAGCGCAGCTTCGCGTACGTTGTAGACACGTTCCGGATCGAGCCCCACGCTGCGCAGTTGGCGGTAGAGCGCCGTGGCTGGGCCCGCTTCAGGAACCCGCGGTTGTGGTGTTGAGGGAGCGGTCTGGGCCGCCAGGGGGAGCACAGCCGCGAGCAGCAGCGACCAACCCAGCCGCGCGCTGATGCGGACCTTGCTGGTTACTCTGTGAACTGCGGAGGCCATCGTCGCACCTGTTAGAATGCGCCATTGTGCGGGCTTTTGTCATCTTTCTGGGCGCCCTTGTCCTGCTGCCCCGGCCTCTCGGGGCGGACACCATCCGGCTGAAAAACGGGCGTTCCATCGTCGCCGACCGGGTGCGCGAGGAAAAGGGCCGCGTGGAATACCAGATCGGCGACAACACCTTCACCATCTCCAAGTCGCTGGTCGAGAAGATCGAGACCGGCGTGGCAGCCCCCGCGCCGGCGCGCCGCGAGGAACTGCCGGCATTCACGCCCAGCCAGGAACTGCCGGCGTCGCCCGAGTTGCTGGGCCGATTGATCCGCGACGGACGCGTGGACACAGACGCCCTGGCCCGGCTGGACAATCCCGCCGAACCCGAACTGGCGGCTGCGGCCTATTTCACTGCGGCGCGCTACGAGCAGGGCTACGGCAGCGCCGACCGCGCCCGCCTGTATCTGGAACGCGCCCTCGCGCATCGTCCCGACCACACTGGGTTGATCGAGCATTACGCGGCCACCCTGCTGCAACTCCGCCGCTACTCGGAGGCTGCGGGACAGGCCGAGCGCGCCACCCGGCTTGCCCCCAACTCCGCCGACGCCTTCGCGCTCCTGGGTCTTGCGCTCTTCTACCTGGAAAAGACTCCGGAGGCAGTGCGCGCCTGGAAGCGCTCACTGGAACTGCGCCCCAATGCCATGGTGCAGCGCTACCTGGAGCAGGCGGCGCGCGACCTTGCGGCCGAGGCCTCGTTCGGCCAGCAGGAAAGCAGCCATTTCACGCTGCGCTATGAGGGCCGGCAGACTTCCGAGTCCTTCCGCCGGCAGCTTCTGGCTACGCTGGAAATGCACTACAACACGCTGGTGAACGAACTGGATCTTGCGCCGCGCGAAGCCATTTCCGTCATCCTCTACACCGAACAGGCGTTCACCGACGTTACCCAGGCCCCCGCCTGGACGGGCGCGCTCAATGACGGCAAGCTGCGCGTCCCCGTCGAAGGCCTGGATTCCGTCACCGGAGAGCTTTCGCGCATTCTCAAGCACGAGCTGGCCCACTCGTTCATCAACCAGATCACCCGCAACCGCTGTCCGGTGTGGCTGAACGAAGGTGTGGCTATGGCGCTCGAGCCGCGCACCTCCGCTTCCCACGGACGACAGCTCGCGCAATTGTTTGCCACGCAGCGGCACATTCCCCTGGGCGCGCTGGAGGGCTCTTTCATGCGCCTCTCGGCGAATCAGGCGACGCTCGCCTATCTTGAGTCGCTGGCGGCTGTGGAGTACATCCGCAACACCTACGGAATGGCCGACGTGGTGCGCGTGCTGGAGCGCATTGGCGAGGGCTCGACCGCGGAAGCTGCGCTCCGCACCACAGTGCGCGCCGGTTACGGCCGCCTGGAAGAGGAAATCGCCGCTTACCTCAAGAGCACGTACGGGGAGTGAGGGGATCGCCGATCGAAGATTGATGATTGACGATTGAAAGCCTTCTGCTGTCGCCAATCTTCAATCGACAATCTACAATCGTCAATTCCATGCGCTTCCCCTTTCAGGCCGCCGAGCCGGTGCGCGCCACCCGCCAACCCGAGCGCGCCACGATTCCCGAAGTCAACGGGGCCAGCGTGGCGGCCGAGTATCGGCCGGTCCGGGTGGGCGGTGACTTTTACGACTTCGTGCAAATCAGCCCCACGCGACTGGTGCTGGTGTTGCTGGACATTGCCGGCAAGCGCGAGCCGGCCATGGACGTGGCCGCGGCCGTACAGGACGCATTTCGGGCGAAAGCCGCGGAGCTGTTCGCCCCTCTGGACTGCAATCACAGCGTGGTCCTGGACCTGCTCTTCATTGAGATGAACCGCGCCCTGCGCGCTGCTTCCGGAGGCGTGCGCTACTGTCCGGGATTTCTGGCCAGCTATGAAGCGGAACTGGGCACGCTGTACTACGTGAATGCGGGCCATCATCCCGGGCTCATCCGCGATAGCGGTGGCATCACTGCGCTGTCGTCCACCGGGCTGCCCCTCGGCCTGTTCCATCATGCTACTCATGAGGCCCAGGTGTCCGTGATTACGCCTGGTGCGTCGTTTGTGCTGGTTTCCAAGGGCTTTGTGGAGGCCAAGTCGCGCAAGCAGGAATTCGGGATGGACCGGCTGCGCGAAACCTACGCGTCGCTCCCGTTCCGCGACGCCAGGGAGTTATGCGCCGGGCTGCTCGACGCCCTGAAGATGTTCACCGGCGGCGGGATTCCCGCCACCGATATGACTGCCGTCGCGATGGTGCGCAATCCGTAGAGACTTAGCTGGCTGCGTCTCCATCACCGCAGGACTGTCCCACCGATGCTCCGGTGGCATGGTGTCGCAGCCGGATTATTGACGAACTTGCTCGTTCTGCGAGTTCGCAGATCGAATCGCCACATTTCGCAAACGGCGCTTCCCCTTTCCTTCGTCCGAAATCATACTTACCTATGTGCGGAAACAGGGGTGCAGGTCAGTCGAGGTCTGGCCCAGCGAATCGGTGGCCGTCAGCACCTGTCCGAAAGCGTTGTAGGTGTAGCTCCAGACCAGCGTCTGCCCGTTCACCACCTGCGACTTCGTCAGCACGTTCCCCCAGACATCGTAGGTAAAGTTCGTCACCCGCCCCAGGGCATCGGTCGAAGAAGTGCGGTTGCCGTCAACGTCGTAGGTGAACGAACTGTTTCCCCGCCCGCC
>JBOGLL010000293.1:0-8737 GCA_050746065.1 Terriglobales bacterium
AAGGCCCGACCTACCGAGCCGCGCCCCTCCGAAAGCGCCTAGATGGCACCTTGGAATCCTACTTTTCCTCCTTTGCGGCGGCTTCTTTTTGCGGCTTGGGGGCGACGGTGAGGCCGAAGACGGAAAGCTGGCCGGCGCCGGCGACGTTCAGTCCGCGGGGCTCGTCGGGGTGCGGCAGATAGAGCGTCTTGCAGTGCTCGCAGCGGTAGATTTCCGCATCGGGACCCAAAGCCTTTTCCACATCACCGCAGGCCTGTTCCTTCACGTCCGCAGAGTAGTACCAGCGCTTCAGGTGTCCGGCGCAGATCTTCCCCTTCTCATTCTTCTCATTGCAGGCGCGCTGGCCGGCTTTGATCTTGACCTTGAGCTTATGGTTGGGAAGATGGGGAAGGTCGTGGGAAGACAAGGTTCGGGCCTCGAGCGATGGCGTTCGAGGCCATTGTAAACGAGTTTGGCCGCGGGGCAACGCGGGGAAAAGCGAACCACGAAGGACACGAAGGTCTCACGAAGGATGCAGGGCTACACGCGCCCGTCGCGCAGGAAGGCGGCGGCGGCCTTCAGGCCTCCGCGGAGGCGGCGGAAGGGAGAACGGGCGAAGAGGAAGTCCACGAAGCCGTTCATCTGGTCCTGGAACTCACCGCCGTAACCGTACCACCAGACCTTGCGGGAGTTAGGCAGAAGATCGGTGTCCACATATTTGCTGCGGACCATCTCCTCCAGGCCCAGGCGGCCGTGAGTGCGGCCCAAGCCACTGGACTTCACGCCGCCGTGTGGCGCTTCTGCGATGCCGTAGGCGCTGACCGTGTCGTTGATCATCACAGAGCCGGCCTGAAGCTGCTCGGCGAGGGTCTCGCCGCGCAAGGAGTTGGCGGTGAAGATGCTGGCGGCGAGGCCGAACTCGGAGTCGTTGGCCAGTCGGACGGCATCGGCGTCGGAGTCAAAGGGCATCACGGGCAGCACCGGGCCGAAGGTTTCCTCGCGCATGATCTGCATGCCGTGGTCCACGTTGGCGAGCACGGTGGGCGCGTAAAACGTTGGGCCGAGGTCGCGCAGGCGCAGGCCTCCGGTGAGGATGCGGGCGCCGCGCTGACGCGCGTCTTCCACGTGGTCTTCGACGATCTGGAGTTGGCGCTCGCTGATGAGGGGGCCGACGTCGGTGGAAGGACGCAGGCCGTCGCCCACGCGCAATTGCTGGGTCTTGCCCATGCACAGTTCGAGGAATTTTTCGTAATGGCGGCGCTGCACGTAGCAGCGCTCCACGGAAAGACAGGTCTGGCCGGCGTTGACGAAGGCGCCCCAGACGGCGGCGCTGGAGGCGACGTCGAGGTCGGCGTCGTCCAGGACGAGCATGGGGTCTTTGCCGCCCAGTTCCAACACCACAGGCAGCAGGCGCGCGGCCGCGGTCTGCGCGACGCGGCGTCCGGTGGCCACGCTGCCGGTGAAGATGACTTTGTCGAGCGGCGACTCGACCAGGGCGGCGCCGGTGGAGCCGTCACCCACAACCACGCGGAACACGCCCTGGGGGACACCGGCTTCCACCAGCAGGTCGCGCAGTTCGAGGGCGACCAGAGGGGTGAGTTCCGAAGGCTTCAGGACCACGGCATTGCCGGCAAGCAGGGCGGTCAGCGACTCGCTGGCAGGGATGGAGAACGGATAATTCCAAGGCGAGATGATACCCACCACTCCGTAGGGTTCGCGGAGGAGCGAGCCGGACTTGGACTTCATCGCCAGGTTGCCATGAGGAACGGGTTCGGGGCGCAGAAATTCCGGAGCGGCATCGGCGAGAAAGCGGCAGCAATCCATCACCACGACCACTTCGGTGAGCAGCGCTTCCACGACCGGCTTTCCGCACTCGCGGGTGATGAGTTGCGAGATTTCACGCTTGCGGCCGTAGAGCAGCCTCTGGAAGTTGCGAACGATGCGGGCGCGCTCGCGGGCGCCGAGGTCGCGCCAGGCGGGTTGCGCATCCTGGGCGGCGAGCACGGCAGCGCGAACGTCGGCAGTGGTGGAGCAATCGAAGCGTCCCAGAACCTCGCCGGTGGCAGGGTTGCGGGAGACGATTTCACGGGGGACAACCTGGGGTTGGGTGGCCATGCGGTAAGGCCAGTATCCCGTAAAACGGCGGGGCGGAAAAGGAAAAAGGAAGGTTGTTGGGCGAAAGCGCGGGCGACCCGGCAAGGCGGGGCGCTTCCACACGACATACCCGGCCGAGGGCCGCCGGGCTACGTGCGCCGGGTCAAAGACCCGGCGCCACACGATTCAGTATTCGACTTCGACCAGGTACAGCCCGCTGGCGGGGGCGGTGGAGCCGGCGGCGGAGCGTTGCTTCAGTTCGAGGATGCCGCGCAGGCCGGGCTCGTCCAGAGTTCCCTTCCCGATCAGAAGAAACGTTCCCACCAGGTTGCGCACCATGTGGTGCAGGAAACCGGAACCGCGCACGGTGTAGATGAGTTCGTCACCCTGGCGTTCCCACACGGAAGAAAAGATGGTGCGCTGGTTGTCCGCCTCCTGGTCTTCGCGGTTGCGTTCCGAATCCACGACGGCGAAGGAAGAGAAATCGTGGGTTCCCGCGATCAAAAAAGCAGCGCGGAGCATGGCTGCTTCATCCAAAGGATACGGATGGTGATAGGCGTAGCGGGCAAGAAATGGCGGACAGATGGCGGCCCGATGGATGCGGTAGCGGTAGGTCTTGGAGCGCGCGGAGTGGCGGGCGTGGAAGTCGGCGGCGGCTTCGGCCACCTCCAGCACCCGGATGGAGGGGGGTAGGACGTCGTTGAGCGCAGTATGCAGGTTGGCAGCGGGAATCGGAGACCCGAGGCCGACCGACGCCACCTGCGCCAGCGCGTGGACGCCGGCGTCGGTGCGTCCGGAACCCTGGGGCAGCACGCGCTCCCCGGTAATGCGAGCGAGGGCGTCAGCCAGGGTGCCTTGCACGGTGGGGAGGCCGGGCTGAACCTGCCATCCGTGGAAATCGGAGCCGTCGTAGGCGAGCACCAGGCGGAGGTTGCGCATGGAAGAGACGCGGCGGGAAGAGCCGCGGGGCGTGGGATATACTATCGGATTCCTTTGGACCCGCGACTCCATCGGGGCGGGCCTCAAGGATGCCGTGCCGAGGTCCGGTTGGAGCCTGATCGCGTCGGATCGTCGGGGCGGAGAGTTGAACCACGGCTGGTCGAAATCCGTATCTAAGCGTTGACGCTTTCGCGTCTGCGCAGTCTTTTACTGTGCGGGAGCTTTTTTCTTCAGGGAGAGAGACTACATGCGTCCTACGTGTGGTTGTTCTGCATTGTCGCGCCTGATGGCGGTCCTGCTGGCCGTGGCACTGGCATCGCCTACGGCGGTCATGGCCCAAGAGCCCATCGATTATTCCAAACCGCGCTCGCACCTGATCAACTTCGTCGCGCCGTACGCTCCGCGGATGGTGCCGGAACCGCGGGTGTCAAATACGACGCGCATCGAACAGCTCATGAAAGAAGATACCCTGATGCTGTCGCTGAGCGATGCCATCGCTCTGGCGCTGGAGAACAACCTCGACCTGGCGATCGCGCGCTATAACCTGTCCATCGCCGATACCGACATCCTGCGCACCAAGGCGGGAGGTTCGGTACGCGGCGTGGCCACGGGCCTGGTGCAAGGCACGCCCGGCGGCGGCGTGGGCGGCTTCGGGACGGGCGCCGCCGGCGCCGGAGCGGGCGGCACGACGGGCGGAGCGGGTGGCGCCGGAACGGGCGCTGCGGGACTGGTGCAGAGCACGCTGGGCGCCGGTGCAGCCGTGGAATCCTACGATCCCATCCTCAGTTCGACGCTGCGCATCAATCACGCTTCGTTCCCGTTGTCGAACACCGTCACCACCGGACAGTCCACATTCCAGCAAAATAGCAGCACTGCCGACTTCTCCTACTTCCAGGCGTTCCACACGGGCACCAGCATGTCGGTGGGTTTCCAGAATTCGCGCGCCACCACCAACAGCCTGTTCAGCACGCTGGTGCCGGAAGTGACTTCGTCGTTTCGGCTCACCATGCGGCAGCGGCTGCTCTCGGGCTTCGGGCTGGGCCCGAATACGCGCTTTATCCGCATCGCCAAGAACAACCGTGAGATTTCCGACGTCGCCTTCCGCAACCAGGTGATCTCCACTGTGACCCAGATCCAGAACATCTACTGGGACCTGGTGAACGCGTACGAGGACGTGAAGGTGAAAGAGCGCTCCCGGGCGCTGGCGGAGAAAACGCTCTCTGATAACCGCAAGCAGGTGGAGATCGGGACGCTGGCGCCGATCGAGATCGTGCGCGCCGAAAGCGAAGTGGCCACCCGCAACCAGGAATTGATCGTGGCCCAGACCAATCTGCAGCTGCAGCAACTGCTGATCAAGAACGCCATCACGCGCGACCTGCGCGATTCGCGCCTCGCGGCCGCGCCCGTGATCCCCACGGACGCCATGCAGCTTCCGGCCCAGGAACCCATCGTGCCCGTGCAGGACCTGTTGAATGACGCCATGCAGCACCGGCCGGAACTTTCCCAGGCGCGCATCGACCTGACCAACCGCGACATCAACCAGAAGGCGGCCCGCAACGCCCTGCTGCCCACCGTGGATCTGGTGGCGTGGTACGGGGCGGCGGGACTGGCGGGCGACCAGAACCCCAACATCACCTGCGCCGCTGATCCCTGCACGGTCCCAGAACTCACACAGGGAAAGCTGCCGCCTCTTCCGGCTGCCGGTTCCATCCCGCGCACGGGATGGCCGAACGCCTTCCGCAGTCTGCTCGACCACAGCAATCCGGATTACGCCATCGGGTTCAACGTGACCATCCCGCTGCGCAACCGGGCGGCCCAGGCCGACCAGGTGCGCTCGGAACTGGAGTACCGGCAGGCGCAGTTGCGTCTGCGGCAATTGGAGAACCAGGTGAGCATCGAAGTGCGCAACGCGCAGTTCGCGTTGCAGCAGAACCGGGCGCGCGTGGATGCTGCAACCAAGGGCCGGCAACTGGCGCAGGAATCGCTGGATGCCGAACAGAAAAAGTACGCTCTGGGCGCCTCGACCAACTTCCAGGTGCTGCAGGCGCAGCGCGACCTGGCGCTGTCGGAATCCAACCTGGTGGCCGCGCGCTCGGCATACGAGAAGTCGCGCGTGGAACTGGACCGGGTGACCGGACTCACGCTGACCCGCAACAACATCTCCATGGACGACGCGGAGCGCGGCGCGGTGCAGACCATGCCCAGCATCCCCGGAGTGGTGACACAGGAAACGCAACCCAAGTAGATTGACGATTGCTGATTGAGCGCCGGGCCAGAGGCCCGGCGCCACACTTTCCTTCCCGCTGTGTTCCTCTGTGACCTCTGTGGTTTATTCTGGTGCGCCATTTCAGGAGGAGAGCAGTCCATGAATTCGCAAACCATGAGTGTGGCTGTGATTTCGCTGCTGCTGATGGCCGCATTGCTGCATGCGGACTCGGCTCCGCAACCGGCGCGGCGGTATCTGAAGCCGGAAGGAGACTTCGTCTTCAGCAACGGAGTGCAAGTGGGCAACACGCTGTACGTGGCGGGACATCTGGGGCTCGATCCCAAGACGGGCAAGCCTCCGGCCACGCCGGAGGAAGAAGCCAAGCTGGTGCTCGATGCATTCAAGGCCACGCTGGCCCGCGCCGACATGACCATGGATGACCTGGTGCAGGTGACGGTGTATTGCCCGGATGTGGCGCTGTGGCAGAAGTTCAACGGCGTGTATCGGGGATATTTCGGGAAGGACTTTCCAGCCAGGGCGTTCATCGGCTCCGGGCCCCTGCTGTTCGGGGCGCGCTTTGAAGTGCAAGGGATCGCGGTGAAACGGTAGGCCTAGAGTTCCCTCGCTACGCTCGGGATTTCGGCTGCGGGCTCCCGCACGGCTCGCTATGCTCGCCTGGCTCACGCCCGCAAAGCGCCTCAACATCGGCTCCGGGCCCCTGCTGTTCGGGGCGCGCTCTGAAGTGCAAGGGATGGCGGTGAAACGGTAGGCAGGGGGTCCCCCCGCTGGGCTCGCGGCGCTCACGCCTGGAAGGTCGCCTTGAGTCATTGGGCCGCGTCAGGGGACTCCTGGGCCAAGCTGAAGCTGGTCTTCTTGTGCAGAAAACTATTTTCGTGTCCGATGAGCAGACGCGTAAGCCAGCTCCTTTCGATGATCAAGAGCCGAGGGGCGAGGGCGTCGGAGGGCAGACGGAAGGCCAGGTCAACGACGTAGGATTCTCCCGGTCGGAGCGGGTCTTCGAGCGATGCCGCTTTCCCGCGCGGGGGCACCACCAGTCCTTCGGCCTCCGAGGTTGGCTCAAATCGCCTGCCGGCTTCGTCTGCCACCGTAACGCAGCGGGGATTGGGATGAAGCGGGAAATCGCCGCGACCGGGAGAGATAGTCTTGCGATCAAAGCGCACGCGGACACGCACCTGGTAGAGAACCTCGCGCACACCGCCCTCCAATGGCGGCAACGGCGTCTTCCTTACTGCCACCACCGAGTACGCCAGGTGGCAATCCACTTCGCAGAAGTACTTTTCCTCTCCTGGGGCAAGGACTTGCTCGCGGCTGCGCAGGGAGAATCCGAGCAGGGTGACCAGGTAGACCGCCAGTAGAGACAGGGCAACCCAACCTGAGCCTTGGGCAAGGCGTTTTTTCCCCAGTCGCAGGAAAATCGGCAGGGCGATTGCGCACAGGAGCAGTGTGAGACCTGTCCCCAGAAATGCGACAACGGCAAACAGCTCGTTGCCCTGAAAATTAAAGTAGGGTTGCACGGCGTTCCTCCATTACCGATCCCATCTCAGGGTGAAGCCCCTCGTGCATGAGTGACTTTACGATGTAAAGTATGGTGCGACGGGTTGCCTGTAGATGTCAAGTACTTTGTGATGTGAAGTTACCTGCCTTTTGCCGCGCTGAGCGCGGCGCCCCAGCCGAGGGCGGCTGGGGATACGGGAGTCACCTTGTCCGCTGCGGAAGCGGTGGCCCGGCCGAGGGCGGCCGGGCTACGCGGGCTGGGTTGGCGTTGGCGTCCGGGGCACAGGCCCGGGTTTTTCTTCGGGCCTTCGCGACTCCGTGGTGAAATAGACGCCGTGCGGCTGTCCGTGGTGCTGATCACGCTGAACGAAGAGGCCAACCTCCCCCCAACGCTTGCCAGCGTGCGCCCACTGGTGGCGGACGGTGTAGGGGAGATCATTGTGCTGGATTCGGGGTCGATGGACCGCACGCTGGAGATCGCGCATGCGCACGGCGCGAGAATCTTTTCGGAAGAATGGAAGGGCTATTCCGCACAGAAGAATTCGGCCATCGATAAGGCCGCCGGCGAGTGGGTGCTGAGTCTGGATGCGGATGAGAGTCTGGAACCGGAACTGGCGGAAGAAATCCTGGAAGTGCTGGCCGTCTACCAGACCTTTGACCACGCCCGGCAAAGCGGGGATCCCCTGGAGAGCGGGAAACTTCAGCTATTCGACGGGAAACATGGCGAGGTTGAGATCGGCGAGAAGGTCAACGGCTACCGGATTCCTTTCAAACATCATTTCCTGGGCCGTTGGGTGAAGCACGGCGGATTCTATCCGGACCGCAAGCTGCGGCTGTTTCGCAAAGGGCAGGGCCGATTCAAGGAACGCGCAGTGCATGAAGCGGTGGAAGTCGACGGCGCAACCGGCCAGTTGAATCACGCCATCATCCATCGCGGGTATCCCACGCTATCCGCGTACATCGAACACATGAATCGCTACTCCACGCTGGGAGCAGAGGTGACGGGCAAGCGTGGCTTCAGTCTGATCAACATTGTCCTGCGGCCCTGGGCGACGTTTGTGTACAACTACTTTTTCCGCCTGGGATTCCTGGATGGGCGCGAAGGACTTCTGCTGCACCTGTACCACGCCGTGTATGTGAGCTGGAAGTATGCGAAGGCGTGGGAACAAGGCAGGAGGCGGGAGGCAGGTAGGTAGGTGTCAGGTGTCGGGTGTTGGGTCTCAGGTGCCAGGTAACAGCTACTTGCGGTCGAAGAGATACCACCAGATGAGCACGATCATGGGAGCCGCGAAGAACGCCAAGATCATAGCGATGATCAGTCCAACGTGAGCCGATTGACGCTGGTCATCAAAGTGACCGCGTTCGTCGGCAGGAATTTGTTGCACCCTTTTACTGCACACTACTGCTAAGGCCAGTGCGATGCCGAAGGCCAGCAGAGCGTATCCGTACTCATCAACCTGCCAGAATCTTACAGAAACGTGCACAGCTACGAAGACGCCTAGGACAGAGAACCACGCAACCTTGGCGTTACGTTGTCTGGTCAGGGCAGAGTTGGCAGGTGCGTTTTTGCCGGTCGAAAGCATCTGAGGCCAAGTTTACTGCCAAATGGATGGATTCTCCGCCCGCATGTGGCGGAATGACTGGACGGTGAAGTGCTTCGGCAGGGCGGGAGACTTGTGCCTGCCCTGTGGACCGCACCGTGTATTGCGGCGGTCGTAAGGTCCTTCGCCCCGACCAGACTGGGGCTCAGGATGACGACTCGTTTCAGAGATGCTTGCTGCTGCCCGAAGTGGATGACCGGCCGATTGATAGTCGTGGGCGTTGCACAGCCCTTCCATCGTTTATCATTGGCGCATGGCGGCGGAGCGCAAGCCCGGAGAAAAGCTGGCGGAGAGTCCGATTCAGGACGTCTTCGAGGACCGGCATCCTTCGGAATCCGAGAAGCAGTGGGCGGAGAAGACGCTGGCGCCTGCTCTGGAAAAAAATCCGGAGAAGCCTATTGGC
>JBOGLL010000294.1:0-2895 GCA_050746065.1 Terriglobales bacterium
CGTGATTGCGTTGTTCTGCCAGGCGGTGGTGGTGCAATCTCTGATTTCGCGCCTGGGAATCCCGGTGCTACTGACCACGCTGATGGCGGCCAGCGGGATCGGATACCTGGCGTTGGCGGCCTTCCCCGTGCTCGCCGTACTGGTGGTTTTCCAAGTCTTTCGCCGGGCGGCGGACTACTCCATACTGCGACCGGTGCGCGAGGTGCTGTTTACGGTGGTGAGCCGGGAAGAGAAGTACAAGGCCAAGAATTTCATTGATACGGTGGTGCTGCGTGGCGGCGATGCCGCCAGCGGCTGGGCCTCCGCTGGACTGAGGATGCTGGGCGCCGGCACCGCGGGGGTGGCGCTGATCGCTGCGCCCATCGCCCTGCTGAGCGCCATCGCGGCCTGGCTGGTGGGACGCGAGCAGGAGAGGCTGAGGTCCAGCGAACGCCAGGGTCCTGAGCCAGTCGCGCAATCCGCGACACTCGGCACTGCGGTGGCAAGTTCCGAACACTAATCAAACGGGAGATGGCATGCTTACTCTTAACTCGACACGGCGCGGCTTCCTGAAGGCGGCCGCAGGCGCAACCGCAGGACTCTGGATGACCGGCGGTTCCATTCCGGCCTTTGCTGCAACGACCATCACGCGCAAGGTTCCCAAGAGCGGGGAGGCCCTACCGGTGATGGGACTGGGCACGTCGCAGACCTTCGACGTTACCGGCGGCCCCGACCGCGACGCCTGCAAGGAAGTGTTGCGCCTTTTTGCCGAACGCGGCGGACGCGTAGTGGATAGCTCGCCCATGTACGGCGCCGCCGAGCAACTGGTCGGCGATCTGGCTACGGAACTGGGCATCGGTAACAAGCTGTTCCTTGCCACCAAAGTGTGGACCAACGGCAAGGACGCCGGCATCCAGCAAATGCAGGACTCCATGCGCAAGATGCGCACCAACCGCTTCGACCTGATGCAGGTGCACAACCTGATGGACGTCCAGACCCATCTCGATACGCTGCGCGCCTGGAAGAAGGAAGGGAAGGTCCGCTACCTGGGCGTGACCCATTACCGTTCCGGCATGCATGGAGAACTCGAAGGCCTGATGAAGTCAGCCAGCCTCGACTTCGTGCAGCTCAACTACTCCATGGCCGACCGTTCCGCGGAAGACCGCGCGCTGCCCACCGCCGCCGACACCGGCACCGCAACTCTCATCAACGTACCCTTTGCCAAAGGTCAATTGTTCAGCAAGACCCGTGGCAAGCCGCTGCCCGATTGGGCCAGCGAGTTCGACTGCACCAGTTGGGCGCAGTTTTTCCTGAAGTTCGTGCTGGGCCACCACGCCGTCACCTGCGCCATCCCCGCCACCCGCAATCCGCAGCACATTGCGGACAACATGAACGCCGGCGTGGGTCGCCTGCCCGACGAGAAGATGCGCAAGCGCATGGTGGACTACTTCGCCGCACTCTGATGTGAATGAGGTAGCCCGGTCGTCCCACACGCGCGGGACCGGGCCCGCTGCAGTGCACCTCGCGGAACCCCGATGGTATGCTGGCGCTCGCACGTTCGCCTATGAACATCCAGGAAGGCCTGATTCTGGGATGGGTGGGTCTGGTGGTCGGGGCAGTGGTGTGGCTGCGTGGCTTCCGCGTCCTGCGCCGGCGCAGGCTCATCGAGAACACTCCCACCTCGAAATGCAGCACCGTCGCGCCCGGCTTGGTCGAAGTGGAAGGCAAGGCGGTCGGCGGCAAGCCCATCTTCAGCGTCATTGTGGGGCTGCCCTGCTACTGCTCGCGTCTGATCATCGAGCGCCGCGACGGCAACAACTGGCTGGAGAGCCACTCCGATGCCGTGGCCACGACCTTCTACGTGGAAGACGAAACCGGGCGGGTGCGCGTCGAGCCGACCGGCGCCGAGCTCGACCTGCACGAGGATGCGCAGTTTGAGGTCCACTACGGCCAGGTCAGCGCCTGGAAGTTCCTGGCGGAGGACCGCCGCAAGAAGGCGGGCAACGTCGCCGCTCGCTTCAAGGAATATTGTGCCGCCCATGGTGTGAACACGTCGGAGAAGGACCGCCTCCGCGTCACCGAGCGCAACCTGCTGCCGGAAAGCAAAGTTTATGTTCTGGGTACGGTGAACGCCGTGTCCGGCGCCGCCGAAGCGGGCGATGGCGTCCAGATACGGCGCAAACGTGGCAATCCCTTTTTTGTCGCCGAATCCAGCCAGAAGGAAGTCTTGCAGGCCTTGCACACCAGCGTGAAGCCTTCCCTCTATGGCGGAGGGTTCGTCATGCTGGCCAGCGCGGCCTGGCTACTGATGCAGTAAGCGGCCTCAGGGCCCGGGTTGTTCGTCGTTGGCCCTCGCCCAGCCCACCATGTGGTGCCGGAAGAGCGACTCGGCTTCCGGCTGCAAACCGTCCGGATAAGGAAACTGCGGCTGCCTTCCCAACAGGAGGCGATCGATCAGGTAGCCGAGCAGGGAGACGTCGTACACATCGTCCGTGCCCGAGTATTGCTCCGGTTCGCGATTCACCCAGCATTCCGCCGCGCGCACGCCTTCGCCCGCCGGCTCAAAACGCATACGGAACATGCAGAAGCCGCTCCAACTGCGGTGCAGGTACAGTTCATCGCCTTCGAGGAAGATGAACCACTTGTCTTCCATTTGAGCCGGCACCAGGCCGAATCGAATGCGCTCCGCTTCTGCAGCTGAGTACTGGCCTAGAAAAGTCAGTTGCGCCTGACATTCGGGCATGGGATGGGTTCTCTTCCAAGATGAACGCGTTGCCGTGTCCTGCTTCATTGCTTCTCGGCGTCCTCTGCGGTTTGCACTTGCTGCCGCAGGAGCGGGAACAGGATCACGTCCCGAATGGACTTGGAATCCGTGAGCAGCATGGTGAGCCGGTCAATGCCCACGCCGTAACCGGC
>JBOGLL010000295.1:0-5979 GCA_050746065.1 Terriglobales bacterium
TTCTCTCCCGGCGCGATGGCGCGAAGCTGTTCACCGGATATGTTGCAGCCGCGCCGGTCCGCGAGTACCTGGGATGGGGAGAGCGCGGGACCGTGTTGCGCTACCTTTTGGCGGCAGTGAGTGATGAGTTCATCCTTGACCTCAAGATGCTGCCCGACCGTGCTCCCTTCGTGAATCGCACTGCCGGCAGCGTATTGAAGCAGCTCGCGGAAGACCTGCTGCCTGGCGCTTTCAATACCTCGGCGGTGGACGACCTCGATACGCAGCCCTTGTATGCGAGTGATGCGGATGTCCCCTTCTCCCAGCACGCCGCGGCACTGGCGTTGCGGGCACGCGGCGGCTACCGCACACATGACGGGGCGCTGCGTCTGAAAACGCTGGGTGCGACATCGCATACCGTAAGCGAGTCGGCTGCCTCCTTCACGCCCGGCGGCCTGCGCCTTGCCCGGCTGAACCAGCTGCGTAACGACCTCACCATAGGCGGCCGTGTGGAACCGCGCGCCTACGTGAAGGACTACTTCCTCGGCGACGGCCTGTCGCTGCAATTCGATCTTTCCCACACTCCCTTCACACGCGCCAACCAGGCGCTGGTGGATGAGGAGTACAAGGGTTCATCGCTGCGGGCGACGCACTGGAAACTCACGGCCCCGTCGGGTGGGATCAGCGTCAGCGCAGGGAAGCTGAATGTGAACGGAGGCGCGGGCACAGATGGCGCGACGCGCATCGAGTTCGTCGAGCAGGTTGAACTGGGCGACGCGCTCCTGCTGCAGCACGGCGAGGTGACGTTCAACGCCGCGTCGGACGCGGTCATCGGCGGCTTGTACAGCGGCGCGGTATCCATCGCCAACTGCTTTGCCGGGTTTCGAATCACGCCCTCCGGAGCACAGTCCGCGATCCGCGCGCTGGTGAACGGCACGGCTACCGGTTCGACAATCACTACGGCTGCGAATCATCGCTACGCGCTGACCACGCGCCTCTACGCCACCCAGGCCTACCGCAAGCAGCAGATGTTTCATTCCTCTGCGCACCCGGCGGGCAACGGACGCGGAGGGACGGCAATCTCTGCCGATGTGCGCGTCGTGCTCGAAGTGCACGACGTCGATCCCGCAAGTCCAGGCTCGCAGGGCGCGCCCTCCACGGTCCTCTATGACGCGATCGTCAGCGCAGCTCCGGGATTTGTGACCTACGCGCCGGTGAACGTCCTCAGCGCAAACTTCGCCCTCAGCTTTACGCGCCTGCTGCGCGCCGTAGATGCAGAAGTTCGCAGCGCCATTCCCGCGCAGAGCTTTCGCACGCGCCTGGTGGGCACGGTGGCCGAAGGCGCCGAGTGCCAGGTGTTCGACTCGCTCAACCTGCTGTTCCACCCGGCCTACGTTCCTGTAGCTAATGAGCAGATCGTGGTGCGCTACCGCAGCCGCGGGCGTGCCCTGGTGCGCATCACCGACCCCACCAGCATCGCTGCTACCGCGCAGGGCAGCGACGACGGCGTGCGCGCCGATGTGGTGCGCGTCATCTCGCCAGCTCCGCGCACCGCTGCTGATTGCGAGAACGCGGCGCTCGCCCTACTCGACGATTCCACCCTGGCCGCCTGGGCCGGCGAGTACGAAGTGTGGAGCGACTTCCTGCCGGGGGGCGCAACGTCCGACGTCTTTCCTGGCGATGCATTCGTGGTGGATGCGCCATCGCGAGCTGCCAACTTCACGGCCATCGTTCGAGAAGTCCGGATTGAGATGGCCGACCCTGGCGGTGAACGCGCAATTTACAAGATCGCGTTCGCCAACGACGCTGCCGCGCCGCTGGGAATCGAGACCGACGAGTCACGGCTGCGCGAGACCCTGGACGTGACCGCCACCACGTCCACCGCCGGCAGCACCTTCCTTGCCGACTTGCCCGCCGCGGAAGTCACGAATGTGACGTCGACCACGGTAAGCATCGACACCGGAGTGGCGGCGCCGGCGGGCGGCGGATTCGAGGTCCGGCGCAACGACCTCGGCTGGGGACAGGAATATGACCGCAACCTGGTGGGCCGCTTCACCACGCAGTCCTTCACTGTCACTCGCTTGACGCGCGTAGTGGACTTCTACGTGCGGCAGTTCGACAACTCGTCACCGCCCAAATATTCGCGTTACTCAACCGCGCTGCACATTGATCGCCCGTTGTGAGCGAACTCGCGCCTCCGAGGACTCTTTCGGAAGGGCACGGCTTCAGCCGTGCCGCATCGAGGCCCTGAACACCGGGCTTTAGCCCCTGAGGGAAGGCGTTGGGGAATACTTCACGCCCATTGTGACCACCTATGACTGACTTTCAACGGCAAGTCCTCGCCGACCTGGCCACGCTGAAGGCGCAGATGCGCACGCTGCTGGGCAACGGACAGCCCGGCCGCCTGCGCGAGATCGAAGCTCGTGTGGAGAAACACGAAGCGCTGGTGAACCGCGCCAGCGGCATCGGAGCGCTAGTGGCTGCGCTGCTCACCCTGTTGCACCTGGGGATCGAATACCTGAAGTCCGGCAACTGAAACTGGCGACGCGTCAGCCCGGAGACATCGTGACGAAAGAAGACTTTATCGCCGCAGCCACCGCGGCTGCGCGCGCATCCTCCGCCGACAGTGGCTTTCCCGCCGGCGTCACCGTGGCCCAGGCCGCGCTGGAGAGCGCTTGGGGACGCTCGCAACTCTCGCGCCAGGCACACAACTATTTCGGCATCAAGGCGCACGGTGGCCTGCCTTCGATTGAACTCCCCACGCATGAGTTCGAGGGCGGAAAGCTGGTGCAGGTGGCAGCGCGCTTCGCGCGCTATGCGTCCATGGAAGCCTGCTTCGCCGATCGCGACCGTCTGATCACGCGTCTTTCCGTCTACGCGGAGGCGCTCGCCTGCGCCGGCGATCCGGAGGCCTTCATCCGGGCGCTGGCGCGGCACTGGGCCACAGATCCGAAGTATGCGGAAAAGCTGCTGTCCCTCTACCGTGCCCACGGTCTTGACGCGCTCGACCGCCCCTCAATCTGAATCTCGAAACTGAAAACTCGAAACTGGAAACCGGAGGCTTTATGGGATTTCTTGCGATTCTGCTGCGTGGGATTTCCTTTGTCCCTGCAGTCGTGCATGGCATCGAAGCGCTCTTCGGCAGCAAGAAGGGCGCCGACAAAAAAGAGTCGGCGCTGGCTTTCATATCGGCAGCGCTTTCCATGGCCGAGGCCGTGACTAACCAGGACATCATAGACGAAGGCAAGTTTCGCGATGGCTTGGGGAAGGTAATCGACGGCGTGGTCCAGTGCCTGAACGCCTCGGCCTGGGCGAAGAAAGCGTAAGCAGCTCAACGCAGTCATCCGCCGCCGATGGCCTGCGACGAACGACTGACGACCAACGACTAACGACTGCCTTGCTAGTAAATATCCTCGTTCCAGTTCTCCAGGTACTTCTTCACCTGGGCCATGAACTGGTCGGCGATGGCACCGTCAATGATGCGGTGGTCGTAGCCCAGCACCAGGTGGACGATGCTGCGGATGGCGATGGAGTCGTTGCCCGCATCGTCGGTCACCACCATGGGCGCCTTGAAGATGCCGCCCACGCCCATGATGGCCACGTTGGGCTGGTTGATGATGGGCAGGCCGAAGAGCGCGCCGAATTGGCCAGGATTGGTGATGGTGAAAGTCGCGCCTTGAACATCGTCCGGCGCCAGCTTCTTGGAGCGCGCCCGCTCGCCTACGTCGCTGATGGCGCGCTGCAGCCCTAGGAAATTGCGTTCCTCGGAGTGCTTTACCACCGGGACGATCAACCCCCAATCCAGCGCCACCGCGATGCCCAGGTTGATCTCGCGCTTGTAGTGGATGCTCTCGCCTTCGACGGATGAATTGATGACCGGGAACAGCCGCATGCCGTTGATGACCGCGCGCGCGAAGAACGGCATGTAAGTGAGCTTGGCCCCGGTGCGCTGTTCGAAGTTCTTCTTCTCTTTCTCGCGCAGGCGGACGATGCGCGTCATATCCACTTCGTAGACGCAGTGCACGTGCGCGCTGGTGCGCCGCGACGCCACCATGTGCTCGGCAATCTTCTTGCGCATGGCCGACATGGGGACGATCTCACCCGGAGCCGGCCCGCCCACCGGCGCCGCTGCCGGTCGTGCCGGAGCCGCGGGCGCAACCGCCGGTGCTGCCGCCGCTCGTGTTGTCGGCGGAGCCGCTGCTGCCCCGCCCTGCTCGATGAAGTTCAGAATGTCCTGCTTGGTGATGCGTCCCTCCAGGCCCGACCCTGGAACCTGACCGAGGTCCACGTGGTGCTCAGCGGCGATCTTCCTCACCAGCGGTGACGAGCGCACGCGCTCGCCTTCTTCGCGCTCCGGCATTTCCACCACCGCCGCGCGCGAGGGCGCGGGTGCCGCGGGAGGCTCCGGTGCCTTGGCTGGAGGTGCCGCCGGCTTCGCCGCCACGGGTTCTTCCTTCTTTGCCGGCTTGGCGGCTTCCGTCTTCGCAGGGGCCGGAGCGGCTGCTCCCGCTCCATCCGCTTCAATCACGCCCACCACCGTATTCACCTGCACGGTCGCGCCTTCCTGAACTTTGATCTCCTTGAGCACGCCGGAAGCAGGCGCGGGGATCTCGGCGTCCACTTTGTCAGTGGAAATCTCAAACAGCGGCTCATCGCGCTGCACCTTGTCGCCGGGCTTCTTGAGCCACTTGGTCAGCGTTCCTTCGAAAATCGATTCCCCCATCTGAGGCATGATGATGTCAGTAGGCATGGCTTCCTTCCGCGCTCGTTCAGGCTGAAACCGCTGGGCTACGGCAAGCGCCCATTATAAGCGGCGACTAGAGCTGCGGACGCTTCTTCCTGTGCTTGAAGAACTGTACCTGCCGCTCGCGCCGGAGCGCTTCCGCGCGCGTCCTGTAGGGCCCGCCCAGCCTGCGGCGTGGCTTCGACAGGGAATAGAGCACGTAACCCTTTGGTGTTTTCTTGATCATCTCTGCGATCTCTGCGGGCTTTGCGTTGAAATCAATAAGCCTTCAGGCGCCGAGCCTCTCGCACCACATCGGCCACCTTGGGCAGGAAGTATTCCTCGAGCGGCGGCGAGAAGGGAACCGGCGTATCCAGCGCCGCAATGCGCACCACCGGGCCGTCCAGGTCGTCGAATGCTTCTTCATGGATGATGGCCATGACCTCACCGGCGATGCCGCCCGTCTTCGTGTCTTCGTGCAGGATGATGGCCTTGTTGGTTTTCTTCACCGTCGCCGCGATGGCCTCGCGGTCGAGCGGCAACAGCGTCCGGAGATCGAGCACTTCGGCTTCGATGCCTTCTTTCGCCAGCGCCTCCGCCGCCTCCAGCGCCACATGCACCATAGCCGCATAAGTAATGATGCTCAGGTCGCCGCCCTTCACCTCGCGCGCCAGGCGCGCCTTGCCCAGAGGCACGGTGTAGTCCTTTTCCGGCAGGTCTTCCTTGATGCGTCGGTAAAGATATTTGTGCTCCAGGAAAATCACGGGATTGTTGTCGCGCACTGCCGCCTTGATCAGCCCCTTAGCGTCGTACGCCGTCGCCGGCGCCACTACCTTCAGCCCGGGCGTGTGCACGAAGTACATTTCCGGATTCTGCGAGTGGAACGGTCCGCCGTGGACGTTCCCGCCGCTGGGTCCGCGCAGCACCACCGGCGCAGGCGCGCCCCAGCGGTAGTGTGACTTGGCCAGCATGTTGGTGATCTGGTTGAAGGCGCAGCCGATGAAATCAATGAACTGGAACTCCACCACCGGACGCATCCCGGTGAGCGCCGCTCCGAAGGCCGCGCCCACAATGGCCGACTCGGCGATGGGCGTATCGATCACGCGCTCCGGCCCGAAGCGATGGATGAGCCCGTCGGTCACCTTGAACGCCCCGCCGTAAATGCCAATGTCCTCCCCGATGCAGAAGACGGAGGGGTCGCGCTCCATCTCCTCCCAGAGTCCCTGGCGGATGGCTTCGAGATAGGTGATGGTGGGCATCTATGGTATACTCCGAAT
>JBOGLL010000296.1:0-9750 GCA_050746065.1 Terriglobales bacterium
CCTCCAGGACGTGCTGGGTACGGGTCCTGGTGGGTTGTTCGTGGCCTTCATCCGCGGCAAGAAGTACAACGAAAAGATGGTGTATTACATCGACCCTCACGGCGCGCTTTTTACGGAGCCGGAGGAAGTCGCGCTGATGACGTGGGACGACAACAACTGGGGCATCTGGGCCGCTTTTCACTATTCCCATGAGTACGCATCCGGACAGGCGACCGGCAAGCAGAGGAACCGGGTCGTGGATCTTGAGCATCACAAGCTGGACACGACGTTCGAGAAGAGCGCACGCCTCCGGGGCGATGCGACCACCACCTTCACCGCCCGGTACGAGGGGGTTCGCGTGATTCCGTTTGACCTGTTCCGGACACTTCGAGTATCGAGCGTGACCGGCGGGGATGGACAAAACCTGGCCTTTATTCAGGAAGACAAGGACCACGACCCGGACTTCTATGCGATCCTGCCCAAGCCCCTGGCCAAAGGGGAGCGCTATACGATCCGAACGGTGTACGAGGGCAAGGAAGCCGTCAGCAATGAAGGCGGAGGCAACTACTTTCCCGTGGCGCGAACCGACTGGTATCCCAACGCCGGCTTCAAGGATTACGCCACGTACGACCTGACCTTCCGTTTTCCCAAAGGGATGGAGCTCGCAGCCACCGGTGTGCCGGTGCGTGAGATAAAGGAAGGCAACCAGACCATCTCGGAATGGCGCAGCGAGATTCCGCTGGCGGTAGCCGGTTTCAACTTCGGCGATATGAGACGCAAGGAGGTCAAGCTGGAAAAAGAGGGAGTGCTGGTGGGCGCCTTTGCCAATGAAGCACAGCCGGACTGGATGAGCGGGCTCTCAGGCGGGACTGTATACCAGGTGGATGAAGGCACCCGGGACCCCTTCTCCGGAGCGTCGGGCAATCGTGTGGCAGCCACGGGTGCGGTGGGAACGATGAACACTACAAGCTTGATGGACAGGGCACTCGCGGAGGGCCAAGTTTCCGTGCAGCTCTTCAGCGATTACTTTGGCGCCTTGCCCTACAAGCGCGTGGCCATAACCCAGCAAACGGCCTGCAACTTCGGGCAGGCCTGGCCGGGGCTGGTTTACCTTCCCCTTTGCTCCTTCCTAGACTCCACGACCTTGCAGGCGATGTGGGGGCAATTCGTCAAGAATCCGCGCGACCGGCATCGCCTGGCCATCTACTTCAAGGAGGTCACACCCCACGAGGTCGCGCACCAGTGGTGGGGCCACACGGTGGGCTGGAGCGGCTATCGTGACCAGTGGATGAGCGAGGGCTTTGCTACGCAATCCGCTTCCTTGTTCCTGCAGCTTATCCGCAAGGACGAGAAGGGGTACAGAGAATACTGGGACGACCAGCGGCAGCAACTGATCGACCGCAACCCGGAGGGTTACCGGCCGATTGACTCCGGCCCAGTCACCATGGGCTACCGGGTGAACACGACCAAGACCGGATTCAACAACTACAGCGAACTGGTCTATCCCAAAGGCGGATACATCCTGCATATGCTGCGGATGCTCATGTTTAACCGGCAGACAGGTGACCAGGCCTTCAAGACCATGATGAGGGACTTCGTGAAGACCTACACCAATCAGCTAGCCACCACCGAGGACTTCAAGGCCATGGTGGAGAAGCATATGACCCCTGAAATGGACCTCGACGGGAATCGCAGGATGGACTGGTTCTTCAACCAGTACGTTTACGGCACTGCCCTGCCGCATTACGCGTTCGAACAGTCCTCCGTCACCGGATCCGACGGCAAGCCGGGGCTGAGTTTCAAGGTCACCCAGTCCAATGTGGACCCGCAATTCAAGATGATCGTCACCATCTACGCGGATTTTGGCAGCGGAAAGGTAGGACGCCTGGGTACCCTGGCCCTGACCGGCAACTCATCGCAGGATGCACAGGTGCCCATGTCCATGTTCAAGGACAAACCTAAACGTCTCGTCCTCAATTACTACAACGACGTGCTCTGCACCCAAGAGGCGAAGTGACGAGCCAAAACAGCCTGTTCCGCCTCCGGAACAAACTGTGAACACCGCCGGGAAGCCCTAAGGCGGAAACATATAATGAGGGTGCTCTCCCCCTGGTTTCGCGGAGGTTCTATGTCAGTTTTCGCTTCCCGCCTCTTGTTCGTGCTCTTGATGGTTGTACCGCCAGCGGCTCTTTCCGGCCAGGAAGTGGGCCAGCGGCCCGCTGCATCCCCGGCCCCAGCGGCACAGCAACCTAACACCGATCCCACCTACCAGCAGTTGCGTAACGTGGGCCTGAGCGGCGAGGTGGCGACGGTCAGCAACCTGGTGCTGAAGCGCGACGCCGGGACCTTCACGTTCCGCTCAGGCACGTTCTCTTTCCTGGCCCCGGTGAACGGGAAAGTAACAGGCGCGGTGTTCGTCGGCGAAGGCAGTTTTTCGCTCACGCCCCCCCTGGAAGTCGAGAAACGAAGCCTGGCCCTTCTGACCAAGGGGCAGCCCTTCGTCGAAGACTTCAGCCAGGCGGTTCTTCGCTTCAGCGACGGCACCTACGAGGAAATCAAGAAGGCGGCAGGCGCGGCCTCGGGTGGAGCCGATGGCGGAGCGGCAGGCGTGCTGAGTGACGTCCGGGACGCGCTGAAGAACCGCCTCAGCTACAACCTGCACGGACGGCTGCTGCAGGACGTCCTGAGCCCGGCCCCAGGCGGGTTGTTTGTCGCCTTCGTGAAGGGCAGGAAGTTCAACGACAAGATGGTGTACTTCATCGATCCGCACGGCATTCCCGACATGGGAAACCCGCAGACCGGGCCCTATCTGTTCGGCGCTGCCCCTGAAGAGATCGCATTGCTGACTTACGACGCCAACAACTGGGGCGTCTGGGCTGCGTTCCACTACTCGCAGGAGTACGCCGACGGCCGGGCCTCGGGGAAGCAGAAGAACTGGGTGGTGGACCTGGCACTCCACAAGCTGGACACTACGCTGGAGAAGAGCGCCCGGTTGCGCGGCCGGGCCACTACCACTTTTGTGGCGCTGGCCAGCAGCGTGCGTGTGGTTCCCTTTGATCTCTATCGCACGCTGCGGGTGGAAAGCGTCACCGACGCCGAAGGTCACCCGCTCTCGTTCATCCAGGAAGACAAGGACGACGATCCGCAGTTTTTTGTGATCCTGCCGCGGGCCCTGGCCCAGGGCGAGCGCTATACCATCACCACCTCGTACGAAGGCAAGGATGCAGTGAGCAGTGAGGGAGGCGGGAATTACTTTCCTATCGCCCGCAACAACTGGTACCCCAACAACGCCAATAATTCCTTCGGCGAGTACGCCCTATATGAGCTCACCTTCCGCGTCCCCAAAGGGATGAAGATGGCAGCCACCGGCATGCCGGTGCGCGAAATCAACGAAGGGGACCAGACCTTGTCGGAATGGCGAAGCGAAGTGCCCCTGGCTGTGGGCGGCTTCAACTTCGGCAGGATGAAGCGCAAAGAGGCCAAGCTGGAAAAGGAAGACTACGTGGTGGAGGCCTACGCCAACGAAGCCCAGCCGGACTGGGTGAGTTCGATCCAGGCCATCACCAGCATGCCCGCACAGGGGAGCCAGCGGATCGAACGGTACATTCCTCCCACCGGGACCATGAACACCACCACCATGATGGACAAAGCGCTGGCAGAAGGCCAGCTTTCGGTGATGCTGTTCACGGAGTACTTTGGCCCGGCCCCGTATAAACGTGTGGCCATGACCCAGCAGACTACGTGCGGATTCGGGCAGGCATGGCCGGGACTGGTGTACCTGCCGCTGTGCTCCTTTCTGGATTCCACGACGCGCCACTCTCTGTACGGCAGCCTGCCGCCCTCCCTGGTCACGTACTTCAGGGTGGTGGCGCCCCACGAAGTGGCGCACCAGTGGTGGGGCCATGCCGTAGGCTGGGGAGGCTACCGCGATCAGTGGATGAGCGAGGGCTTTGCCGACCTTTCCGCCTCATTGTTCCTGCAGGTGATCCAGAAAAACGAAAAGGAATTCATCCAGTTCTGGGAAGATCAGAAGCGGCTAATGGTGGAGCGCAACCGCTTCGGATTCCGCGCCATTGACGTGGGCCCGGTGACCCTGGGCTATCGTGCCATCAACGAGCGCGTGGGCACCGACATTGCGCGGCGGCTCATCTATCCCAAGGGGGCCTACATCCTGCATATGATCCGCATGATGATGTGGACTCCCCAGAACGGCGACCAACCCTTCAAGAACATGATGCACGACTTCGTGAAGACCTATACTCACCAGCCCGCCACCACCGAAGACTTCAAGGCCATGCTGGAGAAACACATGACCCCGGAAATGGACTTCGATGGAAACCGCAAGATGGACTGGTTTTTCAATCCCTACGTGTACGGCACCGCCCTGCCCGATTACAAGTTCGAGCACTCCTTCGCCAACGGAGCGGACGGAAATCCTGTGCTGAGCTTCAAGGTCACGCAGTCCAACGTGGACCCCGGTTTCAAGATGCTGGTGCCTGTGTACCTGGAACTGGGCAATGGGAAGGTCGTTCGGATCGGCAGCATGCCCCTCGTCGGCAATTCCACCCGCGATGCTCAGGTGCCACTGGGCGCGATGAAGGAGAAACCCAAGCGCGCAATCCTGAACTACTACAACGACGTGCTCTGCACGCAAGAAGAGAAGAAATAGAGCAGGGCCACAGTGTCGCTGGTCTTTACCGCCGATAGAGCCCCAGCTTGCGGATGTAGCCGGTAACCGCAGGCGGAACCAGGCGGCTGAGCGAATGTCCCCGGCGCGCGGCGTTGCGCACTTCCGTGGCGGAAACCGAGGATTGCACTCCGTCCAGCAGGTAGATCGTTGTCCGGCCGAGGGAAATCGCCTTTTTCGCCGTATCGCCACTGCGCGCATTTCGCGTCGCCGCCGTCTTGATTGCGGGCGGCAGGGCTGCGAGCATATCTTCCAGGCGAAACTCCGGACGGCTGGCCACAAGGAAGTCGCACTCACCCAGCAGCTTCTCGGGGCTGCGCCAGATGGCGATGTCGAGAAAGGCGTCCACACCGATCAGGAAGAAGAGCCGGTCGCCGCGCCGTAGCGTTCGCTTCACACGGCGCACTGTGATGATGGAGTAGTGGGTGATGGAGTCGTCGGCTTCGAGCAGCGAGGGCTGGAAGCGGGGCTCGCCGGCTGTGGCCAATGCCAGCATGGCGAAGCGGTGTGCAAAGGGCGTAAGTGGGCGGCTGCGCTTGTGGGGCGGGCCTCCAGAGGGCACGAAGAGGACGCGGTCGAGATGGAATCGGCGGACGGCCGCGCGGGCTACGGCCAAGTGCCCGTTGTGAATCGGATCGAAAGTACCGCCAAAGAGCGCGATGTTCCTCGATTGAATCATTGAATGATTGAATCATTGAATCATTGGAAAAGCGATCCTTCATCAATCTTTCAATGACTCAATGATTCAATTGCTCCATCCGCGCTCCTCCGCGACAATCTGCGGTTAGGCTTCTTTCCTCCGCAGCTTTTCCACCCGCCGCGCGAGTTCGTACTTCAATTCCTCGAGGCCGGCGCCAGTGGCGGCGGAGATGGGAAACAGTTTCAGCTTCTTCTTTGTGCAATGCTTGCGCAGGGCGGCCAGCTTCTTCCTGTCGGCGATGTCCATCTTGGAGGCGGTGACCAGCATGGGCTTGTTCTCCAGGCCAGCGCCATAGCTCTTCAACTCCTCCACGATGACCTCAAAGTCATGCACCGGATCGGGACGACCGCTGGTTTCCGAAACGTCCACTAGATGCACGAGCAACCGGGTGCGTTCGATGTGACGGAGGAACTGCACGCCCAGGCCGGCGCCGGTGTGCGCGCCTTCGATGAGTCCGGGAATATCGGCCACCACGAAGCTCACGGGTTCATCCTGGTCGCCCACGGCCACCGTGCCCAGGTTGGGTTCGAGGGTAGTGAAGGGATAGTCGGCGATCTTGGGACGCGCGGCGGAAATGCGCGAGATGAGCGTGGACTTGCCCACGTTGGGATAGCCCACGAGGCCGACGTCGGCCAGCAGCTTGAGTTCGAGACGCAGATGGAGTTCCTCGCCGGCGCGCCCGGGCTCAGATTCGCGCGGCGCCTGGTGGGTGGAGGTTGCGAAGCGGGCATTGCCGCGTCCGCCGCGCCCGCCGCGGGCCACACACATGCGTTCGTCGGCGCGGGAGAAATCGTGCAGGCGATCGCCGGAATCTTGGTCGTAGACGATGGTGCCCACCGGCACCTTGAGGACGATGTCTTCGCCCTCGCGCCCGCTGCGGTTCGAGCCTTCGCCGTGGCGCCCGCGTTCAGCTTTGTACTCAGGATTAAAACGGAAGTGCACCAGCGTGTTGTGGCGCTCGCTGGATTCCAGGTACACGTCGCCGCCCTTGCCGCCATCGCCGCCGGAGGGTCCGCCTCGGGGGACGTACTTCTCCCGGCGGAAGGCCACACAGCCGTTGCCGCCGTCGCCGGCCTGGACGCGGATTTTGGCTTCGTCAATGAACATCAGAAATCAGCCACAGAGACACAGAGGCGCGGAGAATACCAAGGATATTGAAGGCGATTCGTTGTCGGGCGCAAACATCCAGATCGGCGCAAAGTAAAAAAGGCACAGGAGTTTTTCTCTGTGCCTCTGCGTCTCTGTGGTCAAAAGGCCTTACGCCTTGGCAGGTTCTGCGACGGGCTCGATCATCACGAAGCGGCCCATGCCGCCCTTGTCCACGAACTTGATCACGCCGGTGATCTTGGCGAACAGGGTGTCGTCCTTGCCGCGGCCCACGTTCAGCCCGGGCTTGATGCGGGTGCCGCGCTGGCGCACGATGATGGTGCCACCGGGCACCAGTTGTCCGCCGAAGGCCTTTACGCCCAGGCGTTGGGATTGTGAGTCGCGTCCGTTGCGGGAACTGCCGAGTCCTTTTTTGTGTGCCATAACGAGTTCCTAGTACCGAGTCCAGAGTTCAGAGTTGACTACTTTTTCTTCTTCTTGTCTGCGTGCTTGGCCGGAGCGGCCTTGTGCTTGGCCTTGGCTTCCGGCTTGTGAGCGGCGGCCTTCTTGCCGGCCGCTTCCTTCTTCGGAGCAGCCTTGTGCTCGGTCTTCTTTTCGTGCTTCGCAGCCGCCATGTGCTCGGCTTCCCCGGCGTGAACCTCGGGAGCCGGCTTCGCTTTGGGAGCTTTGATTTTTTTCTCCGGCAGGTTGGGCGCGGCAAACTTCTGGCCGTCGAATGCAATCTCGGTGATGCGCACCTTAGTAAACGGCTGGCGATGTCCACGCAGGCGCTTGTACTGCTTCTTGCGCTTGAAGTGGAACACCAGGATCTTTTCGGCGCGACCTTCTTCGACCACGCTGCCGACTACCCGGGCTCCACCCTGGGGGCGGGCGATCTGGCCCTCAGCGGCGGAAACGGCGAGCACGTCGCTGAACTCGACCTGGCCGTCCGTAGCCGGCCGGCGCTCGATGCGAATTACGTCTCCGGGCGAGACACGATATTGCTTCCCCCCGGTGCGGATGACCGCGTACATGAAAAATCCTCTCCCTGAAGTGGAACGCCTATCCTGCTGAAGGGATTAGCACTACAGGCTGACGAGAATCATTTTACCGTCCCCGGGGCAGGTGCGTCAAACGCAGGCCAGCCGAGGACGGCTGGCCCACATGATGCGGGGGGCGCCAGGCATCCGTGAGACAATCCCCGACCGTACTCTGCCTGGAGACCTCCCATGAACCGCCGAATTCTTGTGATCGCAGTCCTGATTCTCATGCTCCCCCCACCCGTCGTGGCGCAGGAAAAGTCCGCATCCTTCGACTTCAAGGCAAGGATGAACGCCATGCTGCGCGCCTGGGAAACACTCGACCCTGCGAAAGCTGCCCAGTATTACGACAAAGATCCCAAGCTGGCCTTCTATGACATCGCACCCTTCAAGTACATGGGCTGGGAGGAATACTCGAAGGGCGTCATCGACACGTTTTCGGGGACCTACCAGTCGGGCAAATTCTTTCTGCACGACGACATCCACCTCCACCACGGTCCCAAGGTGACCTGGGCCACGGCGACCCTGGATTTCGAGATCCTGCGCAAGGACGGCGGCCGCGAACTGCTCAAAGACCTGCGCTGGACGCTCATCTGGGAAAAGCGCGGCAACGACTGGCTGCTGGTGCACGAGCACCTGAGCGTGCCCATGGGGACGGCGCCGCAGTCCCAGCCCAAATAACGCGCTCCACTGGAAAATCTTGGATTCGCGGTTATCATGCTCCGGCCAAGATCAGATCCTGGAGGGCGTACGCAATGGCAATCGCGCCGGAAGTCATGAACATGGCAGCAGAAATCACCAAGGAATGCATCCGCGTCAGCGGGGGGCAGTACATTGAAAATCCGGAGAAGGTGGCGGCGTTCCTGGACGTTGTCGTCCATAAGCTGGACGAGCTGCGCTGGGGCAAATCCAGTGGCGGGGTGGGCTAAAGGGCCGGCGCGGGGGGAGCCGTCCCTAGGAAGCCGTGCCTGATGAAGTGGGGCCGTTCTCCAGCCAGTCGAGGGCGCGGGCCACGTCGGGCGCGACGTGGTAGAGGTTACGGAACCCGGGCGCCGCGAAGCTCTGCTCCGCCATCTGTTCCAGCATGGTCAAGAGCGGCTCGTAGTACCCGCGCGGATTGATGAACACGGCGGGCTTGGCGTGCGCGCGCAGCATCTTCTGCGCCATCACTTCCAGCATCTCGTCCAGGGTGCCGATGCCGCCAGGCAGGGCAAGGAAAGCGTCGGCGCGGGCTTCCATCAGTGCCTTGCGCTCGCGCAGCCCGGGCACGACGACCAACTCGTCCGCAGGCACGTAGGCCAAACCGCGGTCGCGCAAGCCCTCGGGGATCACTCCCACAACCCTTCCCCCGAAGCGGTGCACACTCTTCGCCAGCACGCCCATCAGTCCGATGTTGCATCCGCCAAACACTAGCGTCCACTCGCGCTCCGCCAGTGCCTGCCCCAGCTCCGCCGCCATCTGCACAAAGGGCGGCGCGATGCGATCGCTGGAAGAACAAAAGACGCCGACGCTGCGGATGGCGGGAGGCATGGCGTCAGGATACAGGAAGGGCAGTGGGAGGAATTGACGATTGATTCATTGAGTCATTGACGATTTATTTCTGCCTTGAAGCAATCGTCAATCGTCAATGATTCAATCGTCAATCTGTTACACGCGGTCCAGCACGGGCACGGTGCGCTCGCTCTGCACGTTGCCGGTGTTGAGCGTGGACTTGGGTTCGAGCAGCACCACGTGGCACTCTCCGCCCTCGGCCACCGGGCAGTGCTCGGTCATGTGAGGAACGATGATGAATTCTCCGGGATGCACCAGCACTTCGCGCTCTTCTGGGTCGCGCAGCTTCATGCGCATGGTGCCCTGCACTACCCAGAAGAGCTCGTCTTCGTGTTCGTGATGGTGCCAGAGGAACTCTCCCTGGAACTTCACCAGCTTGACGTAGGTGTCGTTGATCTCGCCGGCGATCTTGGGTTTCCAATGGTCGGTGAAACGGGAAAATTTCTGCGTGAGGTTGACTTTGTCGATGGGCATGGTTCTTGGATACCTCGGCGAGTGTGAGCGCTGCAACTTTTTGAGGTCTCTCCGGCTTGGAACTTCCGCGTGGCTTGGCTCTGTTGGACATCCTGCTTGGAAAGGGCGCGGCTCGGTAGGTCGGGCCTTGGTAGCTTCTGGCCTTCAGGCCAGAGTCGTGGGGCGAGCTCGACTCGCGCAGCGACCGCGCCCTATAAGGCTTCCCCCAAGCCTTGTCATCCCGAGCCACGCCG
>JBOGLL010000297.1:0-5729 GCA_050746065.1 Terriglobales bacterium
TTCTCCGAAGGGCTGTAGCGCGCTAAGCCAGGAGCCGGGCAGCGTCCTTAGCGTAATAGGTAAGGATAATGTCGGCACCGGCCCGCCGGATCGAGGTCAGCGATTCCAGGATGATGCGCTCTCGATCGATCCAGCCGTTCTGCGCGGCCGCTTCGATCATGGCGTATTCACCTGATACCTGGTAGGCGGCCAGGGGTGCGTCAAAACGCGTACGCGCTTCTGCAATCACGTCCAGATAGGGCAACGCGGGCTTCACCATGATCATGTCTGCGCCCTCTTCGAGGTCGAGCTCGATTTCGCGCATAGCCTGACGCCGGTTTGCCGGATCCATTTGGTAGGAGCGGCGGTCCCCGAACTGGGGGGCGGAATCAGCAGCCTCACGGAAGGGCCCATAAAATGCGGAGGCGAACTTGGCGGCATAGGATAGGATGGGCGTGTGAAGCTGGCCGGCCGCGTCGAGCGCCCTACGAATGGCGCCTACGCGCCCGTCCATCATGTCCGAAGGCGCCACGATGTCCACTCCCGCCTGCGCCAGCGACAGCGCGGTTTTGGCCAGCAATGCCAGCGTTTCATCATTCAGGATCTCGTACTCTGCTGCGGCGACCTTGCGCGCCTCCACCGCCGGAGCTCCATTCGGTACGCGGACGATCCCGCAGTGTCCGTGAGACATGTACTCGCACAGGCAGACGTCACCGATCAGCGTCAGTTCCGGCAGCGCATCCTTGATAGCGCGGGTCGCCTGTTGCACGATGCCGTCCGCTGCCCAGGCGCCGGTGGCCACTTCGTCCTTGCTTTCCGGAAGCCCGAACAGGATCACGGCTGGGACGCCGGCAGCGTGAGCTTCCCGGATCTCGGCAACAGCCAGGTCCACGGAGAGGTTCGCCACCCCGGGCATGGAGCGGACTTCGCGCCGTACACCCTTGCCCGGACACACGAACATGGGATAAACGAGGCTGTCTGGAGAGAGGCGCGTTTCCCGCACCAGGGAGCGCACCGCTTCGCTCCCGCGCAGTCGGCGCATGCGCGTGACCGGAAAGGCCATAGGCGCCGAATTCTAGCAGAACGCTGTGCGGGGCCCGGGCACCCGGCGAGTTCGGGTGGCAAGCAACGGCCCGCGCGTCCTGGAGAGGAGTGACTTCGGTAACTTGAGTACATGTCCGTTAGGCGCTAGACTTTAGTTACTTCATATGAGAGTCTCCCTGGTTCAGTCCTGGTTGTTGATGGCGGCGCTGCTGGTCACGGTGCACGCGGCGCTGTCTTTCTGGCTGCAGCCAGGCCTCGCTTTGACGGTTTTCGGCAACCTTACCCAGTGTGCCATGCTGCTGGCGCTGGTTCTGGCCCTGGTCAGCAACGCCCGTTCCACCCGCGGCAGCACCCGCGTCTTCTGGCTCCTCATGCTGGGCGGTGGCGTGCTCTGGATTGCCACCCAGGGGTTGTGGACGTATTACGAGGTCTACCTGCGGCATGAAGTACCCAACCCCTTCGTCGGGGATGTAGTCATCTTCCTGCACATCGTTCCCATGATGGGGGCGCTGGCGCTGCGGCCCCATCGGCACGGCGACCGTCCCCTGCGGCTGGGGCTGCTGGACTTCCTGTTGCTGCTTTTCTGGTGGATCTTCCTTTACCTGTTCATCGTCATACCGTGGCAGTACGTTCGCTACGACGAGCCCCTGTACGGTTTCAACTTCAACGTGCTCTACGACGCTGAAAAGGTGGCTTTCCTGGCGGGTGTGGGCATCTTCTGGCTGCGCAGCTCGGGAGCATGGAAGCGGGTGTACTTCCATCTTTTCCTTGCCGCAGCCGTCTACGAAATCAGTTCTCATGCCATCAACGTCGCCATTGACCAGGACCGCTATTACACCGGCAGTTATTTCGACGTGCTCCTGGTGCTGGCCATGGCCTGGTTTGTAGGAGCGGCGCTCATCGCTCGCCAGCAGTCCTCGACGGCGGAACCCTCCGTCGAGCCTCCCCAGGAAGTATGGCCCGCGCGGCTGGCCATGGCTGCGGTGCTCTCCATCCCCGGCTTCGTTCTGTGGAATCTTTTCTTCAGCGACGCCCTGCCGGTGGTTCGGAATTTCCGCCTGATGGTTTCCCTTGGGGCCATGGTCCTGCTCACGTTTCTGGTCTTTCTCAAACAGCACTTCCTCGATCGCGAACTGTTCAAGCTGCTGCGCGCATCGGAGGAGTCACTGGAGCGCCAGAAAGCCCTGCAGGACGAGCTGATTCGCTCGGAAAAACTGGCCTCCATGGGGCGCCTGGTCGCCGGCGCAGCCCACGAGATCAATAATCCCCTGACCGCCATCCTGGGTTATGCCGATATGCTGGAGGCCGATCCCGCCATTCCCGAACCGCAACGCACCCTGGCCGGCAAGGTGCGGCAGCAGGCCCGCCGCACGCATGAGTTGGTCAATAACCTCGTGCGCTTCGCCAAGCGGGCGCCCGGCGAGAAGGGCCGTGTGAACGTAGGGCCGGTGTTGAGCAGCGTCATCAAGATGCGCAGCTCGGAACTGGCCGCGAAGATGATTTTTCTGGAAGCGCAAACCAAGCTCAGCCTGCCCGACGTCTGGGCCGACGAGCAGCAGCTCATGACCATCTTCGTCCACTTGATCAACAACGCCGCCGACGCTATGTCCACGGAGGGCGGCGGAATGCTCACCGTGCGTTCCCGCGAGGAGCGCGACCTGGTGGTAATGGAGTTCTCCGACACCGGGCCCGGCGTCAAAGACCCGCAGCGCGTTTTCGATCCCTTCTACACCACCAAACCGGTGGGCAAAGGCACGGGACTGGGTCTGAGCGTGGTGTACGGCATCGTCAAGGAACACGGGGGAAATATTGAATGTTTCAACCGTCCTGAGGGCGGCGCCACCTTCGTGGTCAAACTTCCCATAGCCACGGAGAACGGACACAAGCCGGCCGAAACCTCGGCGCCCACCTCCTCTTCCGCGCCCGTACGCTGAGCGGTCTGCACTCCGCCGCTCGGTGTAGGATGAATCAGACCTGCGATGGTACCCGCGCCCCTTTCCCATACCAGCGCTTCCGTACTGGAGTTCGACTCTCTGCGCGACCTCCTGCAGGGCTACGTTGCCTCGCCTCTGGGGCGGGCCCGCATCGCCGCGCTTGTGCCCGGCGCCGACCCGCCTTGGATCGAGCGCCAGCACCGCTTAGTGGCCGAAGTGCGAGAGTTTCTTCGTGCCGGATCTCGCTTCGACTTCGCCGGCCTTGCCGACCCTGAGCCGCATCTTGCTCGCGCCGGGGTGGAAGGCGTGGCGCTTGAGACCGCGGCCATCCAGGAAGTCCTGAATTTACTCGATCGCGCCTCTCAATGGCGCGAGGTCTGTCTGCATCCGCCCTCGGCCCTGGCGGCGCCGCTCAAGGAGCTGAACGAGCTAACCCGCGCCATCTCTGATTTCAGCGAGTTACTGCGTTTCTTCCACGGCAAGATCCTTGCCGATGGCACGCTCGACGACCGCGCTTCTCCCGACCTGGCCCGCCTGCGTCGTGGGGTGGAGAAACAGAAGCGCCACATCCAGCAATCGCTCGGCTCGTATCTGCGCCGCCTTTCCGAAGACGGCGCCGTGCAGGACGAACTCATCACCATCCGCGGCGAGCGCTTTGTGATTCCCGTCCGCGTGGAACAGAAAAAGCGCGTGGCCGGAGTCGTGCACGGCACCAGCTCCAGCGGGCAGACGGTGTTCGTCGAGCCGCTGGAGACCATCGAGCAGAACAACGAACTGGTGCGATTGCTCGAGGCCGAGCAGGCGGAAGTACACCGCATCCTGCTGGAAATGACGCAACGCATCGCTGCCGAAGCGGGCGGCATCCAGGCGTCAGCCGATGTATTGGCGGAAGTTGAGCTCCAATTCGCGAAAGCGCGCTTTGCCAACGATTACGAATGTGTCGCTGTCCGCTTCAGCGCTTCATCTTTCCTGCTCCGCCAGGCGCGGCATCCCTTGCTCCAGCGCAACCTGAAGTCCAAAGGCGGCCGGGTTGTGCCCATGACCCTGGAACTGGCGCCTGGCCAGCGCCAGCTCATCATCAGCGGTCCCAACACTGGTGGAAAAACCGTCGCGCTGAAGACCGCAGGACTGCTGGTCCTAATGGCACAGTCTGGCATCCCCGTGCCCGCCACCCAGGCCGAACTTCCCCTGTTCGACGCCGTGCTCGCCGATATCGGCGACTACCAGTCCATCGAGCAGAATCTCTCTACGTTTTCAGCGCACGTTACCCGCATTGACTTCATCTCGCGCACGGCCACGGCGCACTCGCTGGTCCTGCTCGACGAATTGGGCTCCGCTACCGATCCCCAGGAAGGCGCTGCGCTCGCCGTCGCCATCGCCGACCACTTTCGCCGTTTGGGCGCCCTGTCCATCGTTTCTACGCATCACACCGCGCTCAAGGTCTATGCCGCCGGGGCCGAAGGCGTGCTCAATGCCGCCGTCGGCTTCGATGAAGCCACGCTCCGTCCGACCTACGAACTGAAGCTGGGCGTGCCCGGGCCGTCAGCCGGAGTCAACATCGCGCAGCAACTCGGCCTGAACCCGGAGATCATCACCGCCGCCCGTACCCGCCTGGGCAGCGACACCCAGGACATCGCCCGCTTCCTCGACCGCCTGCACGCTGACCTGCGCCGCGTGGAGGAAGAACGCGCTGGCCTGGCGCGGCGAGAGCAGGAGGTGGCGCGGGAGAAGTCGCGCCTCGAGTCCGTAGGCTTGGTCGAGCAGCGGGCTCGTGTTCGCGAACTCGAGAAAAAGCTCGACGCCCTGGTCCGCGACCTGGAGTACCAAGCGCGGGAAGTCGTGGCCGCGGTGCAGGACCGCGCCGCCTCGCTCAAACTGTCGAAGGATGCCGAGCGCCGCGTTGCCAAGCTGCGCCGCGAATTCCGCGAGCAGTTCGATTCCGCCGTGGTCGCCCACTCGACCGGCGCCGACCGTGGCGATCCCAACGCCCAGCCGTCGTTGGTTCGCAACGTAGCCGAAGGCGACACCGTCAAGCTCAAGTCGCTGGGGCGCACCGGCGTCGTCCGCCGGATGCTGGAGGCGGGTGCGCTGGAAGTCGAAATCGGCGCCATGAAGACGCGCGTCGCTCGTGACGACGTGGTCGAAGTCGTGGCCCGCGCCTCGGATTCGCCCATCCAGGCCGCTCGCGCCCGCGGCGTTTCCGTTTCGCTGGAGGATGAGGGCTCGGCCGCAGCCGCAGAGATCAACGTTATCGGCCAGACCGTGGACGAGGCCACCAGCCGTGTGGAGAAGTTCCTCGACCGCGCCTTCCTGGCCGGCCTGCCGCGCGTGCGCATCGTCCACGGCAGCGGCATGGGCGTACTGCGCAAGGCCCTGAGGCAGTATCTAAAGGACCATCCCCAGGTTGCGTCGGTGGCCGAGCCGCCGCAGAATGAGGGCGGAGCGGGAGCCACGGTGGTGGAGCTTAGGTTGTGAAGGCTGGAGTGAGGAGCGGTAATGAAGAGGATGCTTCCTTGCCTATCGCTCGTAATGGGCTGCTTGTTAGCTACCGCCGGTCTACGTCTGCCGGGTCCCTACAACGGCGTGGTTGTGTTTGACCGTTGGGATGGTTGCCATCTTTATAGTGGACAGCGCCTGATGTACATCTCAGACAAGCTCAAGGACGGCCTTCGAGGTTTCGCAGGCAAGTTCGTACTACTAGACGCCATCGCCGTAGTCCAGCCAATTAATCCCGGCGATGGCCGCATCGAGAATTTCGGCTCAGTAGAGGTG
>JBOGLL010000298.1:0-4152 GCA_050746065.1 Terriglobales bacterium
GAGGAATGGGAACGCCGGCTTGGCGAGGACACGTTGCCGCTGCTCCAAATGGAAAATAGCGAGCAGTCACGCTTGGAACTCGGACGCCGCCTGGGCTGGAGCGCCGTCCCCGGCAACAACTTCACCGCCGAGCAGGACGGCGATGCGGTCATACTGCGCGGCCGCGGCCTGGGACACGGCCTCGGCCTTTGTCAGCGCGGTGCGGCCGACATGGCTGCGAAGCGTGCTGGTTTCGTGGAGATCCTGCGGCATTACTACCCGAACACCGCCCTCGCGCCGGTCACCAGCCGCTGAAGCTGTATGGGATTAGTGGAACGGCACAACATCCTTCCCGCTGCCCTCCCGAGCGAGCCCGACCGAGCAGCGCGGAAGGAGGGCTCGCGAGGGAGGGCAGCAAAGTACTCCGACTACCTTAGCTCCCCACAACTGCCATTTCCTGCTCGCGCCGCAGCGGTTCCAGCCGCGTCCTCTCCAGGTCGTCCCGATAGAAAAGGTTGTAGGTATCGAACGGGATGAGCCTTCCGTCAGGATGCACGATGTGGATGCAGGTCTTCTTCACCGAGCGCACGTCGAACGAATAGGCGTCAATGAACTGCACGATCAGGATGCGGAAGATGTTCTCGTAGGAAAGGTCGGGCGGCGCGTCTAGCCGCGGCAGGCAGCACAGCAGGTCGCGCAACGTGCCCGCTCCCGAGCGCGGCGAATGGTTTGTGGCAAACAGCTTGAACACGCCCTCGCGGATCTTTTCGTCCTGCTCGTACACAATGGTGTTACGTCCGCCGCTGATGAGCACTTCAGGATCGATCATTCCGGTGAGCGGCACGACGTTTCCGTTGATCTTCAATGCGTAGGCCATGGCCAGGCTGTCGGGATGGCAGGGCACTGGAATCAGGTCCTCGGGGCGGAACAACTTGCTCTGCTCGAGGATTCTGCGCCGCACTTCGGTGAGCGTGAGCCGGTCGGTGGCCGGATCGAAATGCTCCAGGCGCCCCGCGGCCTGGATAGGCTGGAAGGTCACTCCGCGCACACATTTGTGCGCCAGCGCATATTCAATGATGCGCCCCATCTCACCGTCGTTCAGGCCCTTTTTCAGCGTCACCACGAGTGTGGTGGAGATGCCGTGGCGCTCCAGCCTCCCCAGCGCCTTTTCGCGGACGCTTCGCAGATCGGCGCCGCGCAATTCCATCAGCGCCTCGCGCTCGAAGGAATCGAATTGCAGGTACACCTCGAAATCGGGCATGTAGTCGGCGAGACGTTTGGCGAAGTCTTCCTCCTGGGCGATGCGGATGCCGTTGGTGTTGACCATCAAATGCCGGATGGGCCGCTGCTTGGCCATGTCCAGCACAGAGAAGAACTCGGGATGCAGAGTGGGCTCGCCGCCCGAGATCTGCACCACATCGGGCTGGCCTTCGTTGCGGACCACGGCGTCCAGCATGTGCTCAATCTGTTCGAGTGAGCGGAACTGCATACGTTCCGGGCCGCTCTCGGCGTAGCAGATGGGGCAGGTGAGGTTGCAGTAGTCGCAAATCTCCACCAGCGACAGACAGGAATGCTGCTGATGGTCGGCGCACAGCCCGCAGTCGTACGGGCATCCCCACTTCACCGGAGTGTTGAAAACGATCGGCATTTCCGGAGGCTTGATGAACACTTCGCGGCAGCGCCGGTAGTAGTCCACGTCGTCGGCCAGCAGGACGCGCTCGTTGCCGTGCTCCGGGCAGCGCTTCAGCGCGAATACTTTGTCGTCCTGGAACACGATCTTGCCTTCCACCTTGCGGTAGCAGGTGGAGCAAATGGAAACCATCACGTCGTAGAAAAGATACGGACGAACTCGCTCTGCCATGCCTCACCTCTAACCCGGCCCGCCACTGAGTCTTGAAAGGGCGCGGCTTCAGCCGCGCCGCTCCCGGCCACATAAAATCTGGGGCTTTAGTCCCTGTCGCTTCATGTACCCTGCGTTTTCCGGCGCATCAAGCTCCGCGCCACGCGAATCAGCGCCATGATCAGCCCGCCCAGCGTGATCAGGCAGCCGATGTAGAAACCGGTGGCGAACGGCCCGAACAGGTTGCCGCTGCCCTTCCCACCCAGTGTTTCCAGAAACCCGAAGCAGGAGCTTGCGCCCAGCACCACGCCGCTCGCCAGCATGATCAGCGTCTGCGACCAGGCGGGCCGCGGCGTCACAGGCGGCGCTGCCGGATCGCTCATGGGCGGCAGCTTGGCCGAGCGAACGATGGCCATGATCACGCCCACCAGCGCCAGCGCCATACCGATCACAAACAGCGCGGCGAACGTGAACGCCACCGGATCGTTGCTCTCGTTCTCGAAGACGCCGTAGCAGGCTGAGGAAGCGAGAAACGTTCCTCCGCCCACCAGGGCCAGGGCCTGCCGCCAGGTAGGGCCAGGTTTCGCGGGGGTGACTGCACCGTTCATCCGCCCAACCCTCGCAGCAGCACGAATCGCTGCACGCCCAGCACCACGGCCAAGTACACAATGGATCCCAGAACTCCACCGACGAGGATAAGCACGTCATTGCGCGTCTCCGGGCCGCGTCGCCACAACTGGAAGGCGAAGAACGCGGCGGCAGCCGTGGCCGCGATGTCCAGCAGGGAAATCAGCACGCTCGGCTGCACACCCATGCTCATCTTCATGTAGAGGAACAGCGCCGTCCCCCACGACCACAATCCATAGACCGCCGCTACGGAACTGAACGTCATGGCCAGGCCGACGCCTTTGCGCTCTGGCCCGTCCCGCGTCAGCCAGAACACCAGCAGATAGGGGAGCTGGTTGAGCACGAAGAACGGCAGCAGTACGAGCGGCATGGGGCCGCCCTGTCCCTGCGCCTGGAACCGAAACGACACGATGGCCAGAAAGCTGAGCCCGATGCTGGCCGCCATGGCCACACGCAGCGGCTCGAGCAGTTTCCGATTTTCCGCCGGCGTTGCAGGCGGTGGAAGCGGAGCCGCTTGCTGAGTACTTTCCGGCGTTGCCGGAGCACCCGTCATGCCTTTGGCCAGCTTGAAGATTCCGAAAAAGCCGCCGAACACGATTACGCCGTACCCAGCCACGATCGCCAGGGAGATCCAGCGTTCCGAACCCTTCAGATCGGTCAGCAGGCCGCATGCCGCCAGTAGCAGAAAAAGCAGACTGGCCGCAGCGATCAACCCGCTCAGGCAAACGATGCCCAGCACTCGCAACGCGACGTTAGGCCTTCCCGCCATCTACGCCTTTCCTTCCGACGCCGACGGAGCACTCGTAGTCATCCAGCGCCTCAGGTCCCGCGCATAGTAAACCAGCACGCCCACGCACGCCCATTGCAGCAGTGACAGTCCGGCAACTGTCACACCCGGCTTCAGGAAGTCCACCAGCAGGCGGAAGCCCATGTACCCCACCATGAACAATTTGAACAGGTCGCCGTTCTCGTGTGGCTGGCGCGATTTGCGCGCAATCATCGCCGCCAGCAGCAACAGGAAGATGATTTCGTAAATCTGCGTGGGATGCCGCGCGATCCCGTCGCCGAAATCCACTCCCCATGGCAGGCTAGTGGGGATTCCATAGGTGTGATCATCGAGTCCGGTCAGGAAGCACCCGATCCGGCCGACCGCGGTCCCCAGCGCCAGCGGCAGCGCGAACAGATCACCGGTGCGGGTCTGAACGCCGAGCTGCCTCTTCGTGAGTTCCACGGCGACCAGCCCGCCGATCAGGCCGCCGATGATGGTCTTGCCGGCCAACAGATACGCCGGGTCGCGCCACTGCGCCAGCGTCGCCCACGGGTCTTCGAACCAGTAGAAAATCTTGCTGCCCAGAGCCGCACCGGCCGCGGCCGCGGCGATCACGCTCCAGCGCACCGGCGCCGAGACCGGATCCCCCTGCTTCCGCCGCAGTTGTAGATAAATGCGGAAACCGATGGTGTACGCGAGGAATTCGAACACCCAGTGCGGATGCAGCGACCAAGGCCCCAGGCGCAGGTAGACGGGAAACTCCATCGCGCAGACGCCGCCATTCTCGGTTCGCGCCCGTGCCGTGTCAAACCCAATGCGTTCTCCTCCGAAAACGGTTGCGCAACGCGCGCCCGCAAGCCACAATACAACTTCACGCCGCCATGGGCACTTCACCCTCAGTCACCACCTCGTCCCTCAAGCCGCCCTCGCGGGCGGC
>JBOGLL010000299.1:0-3870 GCA_050746065.1 Terriglobales bacterium
AAGAATGGATCAATTTCGGCGGCGACAAATCGTGGCCGGCGCCGCAAGCTGACTGGCCCAAGATGACGGGTCGCGAGTGGCCTCCGCCTCCGGCCTTCGACGCCATGCCCGTCGAGGCGCGCATTGAGGGGAGTGAAGTCGAGCTGGTTTCACCGGTCTGCAAGTTTTTCGGTGTTCGGGTGCGCCGGCGCATTGAAATGGCTGAATCCAAGCCGCTGCTCACCATCACCACCACGTACGAAAAAGTCGCGGGTGAGCCCGTTCGCGTCTCCGTGTGGGTGATCACGCAACTCGGCGAACCGCAGCGTGTGTTCGTGCAGCCCGCCGCCAAGTCTCGATATACCGAGGGCTACAACAAGCAGACCGAAATGCTGCCCAAGGACCTGAAGGCCGAGCGCGGGCTGATCTCGCTCACGCGCGACACCGCCAAGGGAACCAAGATCGGCTCCGATGGCGACCGCCTTGTTTGGGTAGGCAGCAAACTTGTGCTGGGCGTCCTCTCACTGCGCGAGCACGGCAGCCCGTATCCCGATCAGGAGAGCAGCATCGAAGTCTGGACCAATCCCGACCCTCTCCCGTACATCGAGCTTGAAACCCTGGGCCCGCTGGCTACGATGAAGGTCGGCGACACCATCGATCGCACCAATTTCTACGTCCTGCGCCACCGCTCGGAAAAACAGCCGGAAGCGGAAGTGAAGAAGGCCTTCGAGGGAGTGGAGGTCATTGAGACATCACGCTGACCACTGTCGAAGGATTCACCACGGAGACACGGAGGCGCGGAGAAAATTCCTAGACTAGCCACCGAGGCACAGAGGCACAGTGAAAATCAAAACTCAATCCTTCTCCGTGCCTCTGTGTCTCAGTGGTGAAAACTGGTCCACAAAAAGTTGAGGCCGGCGGTTTGCCGGCCTCGTTGCGTCGAAGACGCTGAATTCCTACTTGCGGGGTGCGATGGCTTCCTTCGCGGCCTTGGCCACGCGGAATTTCACCACGATCTTGGCAGGGATCTTGATCGCCTCACCCGTCTGCGGATTGCGGCCCATGCGCGCCTTGCGGTTCGACTTCACCAGGCGGCCCAGTCCGGGGATCACGAACAGTCCGTTCTTTTTGGTCTCTTTGATGGCGGTGTCCGCCAGCGTTTCCAGGAAATGCGCTGCGGTCTTGTTGTTGGTTTCGAGCTTGCCGGCCATGTGACGAACCAGCTGTGTCTTGGTCATACCTGATGCCATGCTTCCTCCTTGGATTGGTGGGACAATGAATTAGGCCCAACCGGGTTGCCATCTTAACTCAAGCGCTGTGGAAAAAGAAGCGTTCCCCCCGCCTTTTATGCGGGTCCTGTGCATATCCGGATTTTTCACTGCTGAGAGTGCAGCGGCAGGCATCCCTCGTGATAGCCTTGGAACCCGCGAAAACACTGGCTGAAAAAGGCATCCCGTGAGCTGCGCCATTTGCGAAACCCGCAAGGAAAAACGCTTCTGTCCCGCCGTCCACGGGAAGATCTGCGCGGTGTGCTGCGGCACCGAACGCGAGGTGACGCTGGACTGTCCCTCCACATGCCCGTACCTCATCCAGGCGCGGCAGCACGAACGGCACCGATCGCTGGAAGCCATTGATCCTAAAGAGGTTTTCGGCGAGGTTGTAATCAGCGAGGAAGCCGCGCACCGCCATGAGCCGCTCCTCGCCGGCGTGCTGCTTGCCGTGGCCCACTGGGCCCGCGCTGACCGCACTGTGAACGACCGCGACGCCATCTCCGCGCTGCACGCCCAGGCCCGGCGCTACCAGATGCTGGCCGACTCCGGATTGCACGCTCCCGCTTCCGCCGTGGGCCCTGCGCAGCAGGCCCTGGCGGCGCGCATCGACGAACTGGTCACCGAATACCGTCGTACGGAAGAGAAGCACCTGGGTTACTCATCTTTGCGCGACCGCAACGTGTTCGAGGCCCTGGTGTTCCTGCTCCGCATGGCCCACGTCCGCACCAGCGGCAGGCCGCGTTCCCGCGCATTTCTTGACCTGGTGTTCGAGAAATTCCCCGAGACAGCGGAGTCTTCGGTGATTGCCAGTGGCACAGGCGGAAGCGGCAGTATCGTGATTCCGGATTGAAGAACGTTTCTCAACGCAAAGACTGCAGAGATCGCAGAGAATGATCGGTATTCTCTCTGCGCCCTTGGCGTGCTCGGCGGTGAAAACCAATGATTCAATCCCTCAATGATTCACTGATTCAATTTCCTCACCACCGCATCTCCCTGCGGCAGCGCGTCAAGCAATTCCCGAACGCTGCGCCTTAGCACGGGATGCCGCGCCTCGGGCGCGATCTCCGCAAGCGGCGCCAGGACGAAGCGGCGTTCGTGCATCGCCGGATGCGGAATCACCAGCGTCGCCGTGTTCACCACCGCGTTTCCGAAGAGAACGATGTCAATATCAATGTTGCGCGGGCCGTTGAGCTTAAGCCTGCGGCGCCCCATCGCCTTTTCGATACCCGACACCCGCGCCAGAAGTTGCCGCGGCATGAGTTCCGTCTCCAGCGCTACCGCGCAGTTCAGGAACCATTCTTGACGCGTGACGCCCACGGGCTCGGTCTCGTAGAAAGTAGAAACTGCGATCAACACGCCCAACTCGCGCAAGTGATCGAGCGCGGTTTCAAGACTGGCGCGGCGATCTCCCTGATTCGAGCCCAGCGAGAGATACGCCATCTTCTTCACGGCGGCATGTTAACGCAGTGTTTCCAGGTTCTGCATCCGAATTGAATTGACGTTCATCTACTCGGTTGTCAAAATCGATCGCTTCAGGATTCTTCTCCGGCCGTCAACACGATCCACGCACGCGGAGTGTCCATGTCATACATAACTGTTGGTAAGGTCTACAAGGGCGGATCGCACGGCATCTGCTCTACGCAGAAGGACGAAATCAACGCCGACCTGCTGGCATTCTTCAAGGCCTGAGCGGCGCGGAACGAAAGGACGGCTCCATGATTCTCGGCATGACGACACTGGTTTTTGTGCATGTAGTGATCAGCCTGGTGGGCATTGTCTCCGGACTTGTCGTTGCCTTCGGCATGCTTGCCGCGAACCGGCTCGACCGCTGGACGGCTCTCTTCCTGGCAAGCACGGTGGCCACCAGCCTGAGCGGGTTCCCCTTGCCGGCCGATCGCTTCTTGCCATCCCATGCCGTGGGCATCGTCTCGCTGCTGGTGCTGCCCGTCGCCATTTTCGCCCGCTACGGCCGTCATCTCGCCGGAATCTGGCGCGGGACGTATGTCGTAACTGCCATGATCGCGCTCTATCTGAACGTCTTCGTCCTGGTGGTGCAGCTTTTCCTGAAAGTGCCGGCGCTGAAGGCGCTGGCCCCAACGCAGTCGGAACCGCCATTCGCGCTGGCGCAGGGCGTCGTTCTCCTGGTGTTCATCGCGCTCACTGTTGCCGCGGCCATGCGATTCCGTGACGAGCGCTTCCGTTCCGCGTGATTGCTCGTTCGTGACTTCGGTGCAGGGCTCTGATTCGCGAAGGGCTAGAGCGTGTTTCATAAATAGTTTTCTGAAAGGGCGCGGCTCGGTAGGTCGGGCCTTGGTAGCTCTGGCCTTTAGGCCAGAGTCGCGGAGCAAGCTCGACTCGCGCAGCGACTGCGCCGCTCAGGGCCGACAATCATGCGGCTTTAGCCGCTGAGGGGTGAGGAGAAGAACGGTCAAACGCTATTTATGAAACAAGCTCTAAGAAGTAGGAATGACAAGCAATAACCAAATAAGGAGAAGTGCTATGTCCTCACAAGCCGGGATTGATGTGGTTCGGCGTAACACGGAAGAGGTTCAGGGCGGTGGGAACTTCGAGCTGTTCGGCGAACTCTTCGCCTCCGATTTCGTCGATCATACGCCCCAGC
>JBOGLL010000300.1:0-6065 GCA_050746065.1 Terriglobales bacterium
GAATACCAGGCTCAGCACCAGGAACGCGCCCAGCACCAGCACGAAATACGTGGCAAAATCGCGCAGTACGTAATCGTCGAGGATCTGCGGAAAGTTCGCACTGAACATGCGGCGCCGGGACGCAGCACGCTCAAAGGCCCCGCCCCGGCCTTCGGCCTGCTTGCGACGCCGGAGGAATCCAGCGAAGGCTCCACGCAGCACGGGAAGCTGCAAGGGCATGCGGTCCACCCTCCACAGCAGTAGCGCGCCGCCGGCGAAAAACACCAGGTTGCCGAGCCACACGCCCATCACCGGAGATATCTTGCCCTGTCGTGCCAGCGAAACCCCCGAGAGCGACAGGAAGTAATAGACAAACACCAGGATGATCGTCAGCACGAATCCCGTGGATCTGCCGCCCTTGTGGGCGGAGAGCCCCAAAGGGATGCCCAGCAAGGCCAAGGCGAGGCAGGCTGTGGGGAGCGCCAGTCGGCGATGAAACTCGATGAGGTACGGGCGCTCCTGCGGGCCCGGTTGGGCCGAGGCTTGCGCCAGCAACTCTTTCCCGCTGAGCTGCGCCAGTCGTGCCGCTTCGCGTGGCTGCGCTGCTTCCCTCTGCGGAAGCTGGATGGGCAGCTCCGTCTGCCCGAAAGTGCTGATGGAATATTGCTCGGGTGCGCGCGGAATGTTTTCGTGCTGCGAGCCGTTCTTCAGCAGCAGGCGCAGGGTTCCCGGCGTCTCACTGACCACCGCTCCTTCTGCGGCCAGCGTAATGCGCGGCGCCGACGGCGTGCTCACATCGGCCAGAAAAATGTGCTGCCATACGCTCTGATCGGCCGAAACGTCCTGCACGTAGAGCACGTAGTTCCGGAATTGTTCGTAGAAAACCCGCGGCTGCACCTCGTAGGGAACTTGCGACGACTTCAGGCTCTCCTGCAGGCGCGTGAGGGCGGCCATCGAACGGGGCGCCAGCCACAACGTGTTCCCCAGAGCCAGCATCCACGCGACCACCGCAAAGATGCCGACGATGCGCACGAAAGTGCCGGCGCCCATGCCGGCAGCGCGCATGGCCGTCACTTCACTGTCCGCCGCCATCCGACCCAGGCCGATCAGGATCCCTACTAGAACCCCCATGGGAATGGTGAACGTGAGCGCGGCGGGCAGGGTATAGAAGAACACCTCCGCCACGCTGGGCAGCGGGGCGCTGTTGCGCACCACCAACTCGAGGATCCGCCCCACATCCCGCATGAACAGGACGAAGGTGAACACTACCGTCCCCAGCAAGCAGTGGGACAGCAGTTCACGCAGGACGTATCGGGTGAGGATGCGCACCGATGACAATCATACAAGCGATGAGTTAGCTTGTTACACCCATGGCCGTCATCCGCCTGGTCTTCCTGTGGCACATGCACCAGCCCTTCTATAAGGACCTGGTGTCGGGCGGGTACCGGCTGCCCTGGGTGCGGCTCCACGCCCTCAAAGACTATTACGGCATGGTGAAGCTGGTGGACGAATTTCCTACCGTCCACCAGACCTTCAACCTCGTCCCTTCGCTGGTCCTGCAGATCCAGGAGTACGTGGCGGGGCAGGCGCGGGACCCGTTTCTTGACGTCGCCTCGAAGCCCGCGGCTGAGCTCTCGCCCACGGAGAAGCGCTTCTGCTTGCACTATCTGTTTCAGGCCAACCCCACCCACCTCATCGGGCGCTATCCGCGCTATCGGCAGCTCTTCGACCAATTCCGCTCGCATGGAGCCAGCCCAGAGAAGGCTGCCGTGAACTTTTCCGTGCGCGACTACGCCGACCTTCAGGTGCTGAGTCAGATTGCCTGGTTCGATGAGTTTTTCCTCGACGACCCCGAAGTCGCCGGCCTCATCCGCAAAGGACAGGACTTCAACGCCGACGATCAGAAGCTGGTGCTGGCCAAGCAGCGCGAATTTCTGGGCCGCGTCCTGCCCGCATATCGCGAGGCGGCGCAGAAGGGAAGCGTGGAGCTTTCCACATCGCCTTTCTACCACCCCATCCTGCCATTACTCTGCGACACCAATAACGGGCAGGTCTCGTCACCCGGCCTGCCACTGCCGCAGGAACGATTCCGCCATCCCGAAGACGCGCTGGAACAGCTCCAGCGAGGAATCGCCATGCACGAGGAGGTGTTCGGTGTGCGGCCCCGGGGTGCCTGGCCTTCGGAAGGCAGCGTCTCGGATGAAGTCATGACGCTCGGCCATCAAGCCGGCATCGAGTGGATGGCCAGCGACGAAGAAGTCCTGGGCCGCACCCAGGGCCGGCGTTTTGCTCACGACGGAACCCGCCTGCTCGAGGACGGCGCCGAGCGCCTGTACAAGATCTACCGCTACGAGAAGGACGGCGCGCGCATGCACCTGCTGTTCCGCGACCACATGCTCTCCGACCTGATCGGCTTCGTGTATGCCGGCATACCGCCCCAACAGGCTGCTCAGGAATTCCTGTACCGCATCAAGGAATCCGCCGCCCCAGTGGTGAACTCGGGGCGCGACGCCGTGGTCTCCATCATCCTCGACGGTGAGAACGCCTGGGAGTACTACCCGGCGTCGGGAAGGGAATTTCTGCGGCGTGTGTACAGCGGCATTGCGGCGGATCCGTCTTTTGAAGCGGCTACCATCTCCGAGGCCATCTCCCGCCAGAGGGATTTCGGCAGTCTCTCCAGCCTGGCGCCGGGATCGTGGATTCATGCCAACTTCAATGTATGGATCGGGGCGCCCGAGGACAACAAGGCCTGGGACTACCTCTCCGCCGCGCGCGATGCCTACTCCCGCCGCGCGCCCTCCCTTTCGGACGAAAAGCGCAAGCTGGCCTGGGAGGAGATCCTGATTTCCGAAGGCAGCGACTGGAACTGGTGGTACGGCCCGCAGCACCACTCCGCCAATGACCGCGACTTCGACGAGCTCTACCGCAAGCACCTTTCCAACGTTTACCAGTTGCTGGATGCCACTCCGCCCGAGTATCTGGGCCAGCCCATCGGCAAAATCGACGAACGCCCGCAGTTCAGCCCCCAGACCGCTTACATCCGGCCGCGCTTCGACGGCGACACCATCGGGTACTTCGAGTGGCTGGGCGCCGCCTCCTACACCGCGGACCGCCGGGGCTCCTCCATGCACGGGAAGCAGTTTGTGCTCGATGCGGTGTATGCCGGAATCGATGATGCCAATCTCTACGCGCGTGTGGACTTCGCCGGGGGCGTCCCTCGCGACCGTCTGGATGTGGTGGTGAAGCTGGAATCGCTGGCCGCGGCGACGGGAAAGCCCCAGCGCCAACTGCGCGCCGAGGTGGCCCTCAGCAACCGCGCCATCGTGAGTTGGAAGATCGGCCGGGAGGAAGATGCGGATGCCCCGCAGGAGGGGCAGCACTCAGCGGGATTCTTCGAACCCCGGTTCGCGAAGTTGCTGGAGTTCCAGATACCACTCGCCGAACTGGGCACAGCACCAGGATCAAAGGTGAGGATGCGCTTCAGCGTCTGGCGTGACCGCCTGCCCGTGGACGCACTCCCGGCGGAAGGCTGGTTGGAGCTGGATGTGGTGAGCGAGGAAGAACTAGCGGCAAGGTCCTGACCGCTCAATCATCCATCTGCAATCGTCACCGTCCCTGGAGGCAGACGACGAGAGCTGGGCCCTCGTCGTCAAGCCAGGGAGCGTTCCCTACTTGCCTGCGGTCTCGGCCGCCATCTCCACCGGGCGGTCCAGTTCCATCACGATCTCTGTGCCGGCGGGAAGTTCGGCGGACTTGCGCTTGGTGAGCCAGTGCGTGACGGTAGCGCCCGCGCCGATCACCGCACCCACGAAGGCGCCCTTGCCTCCGCCGGCCAGCGCACCCACGGTGAGGCCGGCGCCGGTTCCCACGCCGATCTCCACCTTGTCGCGCTTGCTCATGCCTTCACCCTTGATCTGGCCTTCCTCGCTGACCTGGGTCTTGGTAGCGGGATCCGTGTCCACCACGACGGCGTTGATGTGGTAACGGGTGCCGTCGGGCATGACAAGCAGGTTCGGGCGCAGCTCGATAGTCGGGCGTCCCTTGATGCGGCGCGACTCGGAAACCCGGGTCACAGTTCCTTCCACCGACGCGCCTACGGGGATGACCGTCTTGCTTTCATACACCACCGACTGGGTCACACGCCCGTAGAAGGCGTCACCCGGCTTGCTGACGGAGGTGGAAATCGGGGTCTCAAGCTTCAGGCGCACGGCCGTGCCCGCGGGCAGGCGAAGCGCCGGGGTTTCTGTCACTTCCGCGGGGGTTTCCTGAGCGGGTAGTGCTATGGTCAGCATGCTCAGGCAGAGCAACAGGGCCAGCAGTTTGTTCATCTCGTCTCTCCTAGAGTCGGCTTTCGGGTCTTAAAGTTTGCAGGCCGCAGTTTGCGGACCGCCTCCAGTACATCCGCGATCGGTGCTCGATCTTGCTGGTTCCCGCCTACAAACAGGAACCGGATGATGCCGTTGCGTTCGATGACAAACGTCGCCGGTCGCGCGATGTTGAGCGCGTCCGTGCCGATAAGGTGATAGATGCCGTAAGCCCGGGTCACACTGCGGTCTTCGTCCAGCAAGAAAGGAAACGACGTGGGGTGCTCCTGAAAGAACTTCTCCGGCCGGAAGATCCCACGGCGCTTCTCGGCGGCGATGTAGTGCAGGGAAGCTCCAGCTTGCAGGACTTCGTCCTTGTGGGGCTCGAACTGAGCCATGCGGGCGGCGCAGGTGGGTCACCAGGTGCCTCGCAGGAACTCCAGGACCACGGTACCGTCGGCCAGAAGCTTGGCCAAGTGGAAGCGACCGGGACGGTTGGCCGCTGCCAGCCAAAAATCGGGCGCGCGGTCACCGACCCTCAATGTCTCGGAGGAAATCGACATCTACGGCGACTGTAGACCACCCCTGAGACCGGCACAATATCCTAGGAAACCCGATGAACCACGGCAGGCAACAGCGTCCGCTGACCGGTGCCGCCTCCGATTACTTGGCCACGCAGTCGCACATGGACTTGAGCACCTGTGCAAGTTCGCTAGAGACCGCCGGGCGGTCGTGAGCAGTTTCCGAATCGCCCTTGAACACGTACACCTCCCAGCGGTAGCCGGTGGGGTCGGAGATCCAGATCTTGTCCTGCACGGCATGGCAGCAGGTGATGTTCATTTCGTCCAGGGTCTTGAGGCCGGCCTGTTCCAGCCTCTGCTTAAAAGCCAGGACGTCCTGGGTCGAGTCCACGCGGATGCCCATGTGGCTCAGGCCCTGCAAGCAACAGTGCCGCGACTCCTGCAGGGTGAGGTTGATGGCGGGCTGGGCCACGTCGAATTTGGCGTAGCCCGGCTTGATCTTGGTGGGAGTCATTCCGAAGAGCGCCGAATAGAAGCGGGCCGACTCTTCGATGTCGTTAACGTCGAGCGAAACGTGCACTTTGCTGGTCATCGTGGTTCCTCGTGTGAATGGATGGGTATCAATATAAGAAGCCAACAAAAAGTCCTAGAGTTCGCTTTCCATGGCCTCCCGGAACTGCCGGAGTGCCTTCTCGTTGCGCCGGTACCACACCCACTGCCCGTGTTTCTCGCGCTCGACCAGGCCTGCCCGGGTGAGCACGTTCATGTGGTGAGAGATGGTGGGCTGGGAAAGTGGGAGCCGCTGCTCAATATCGCAGGCGCACAGCCCAAAGGGCTTGGCGATGGAGCAGCAGCCCTTCTGCTTCAGGAGCTGGAGGATCACCCGCCGCTTGGGGTCGGCCACTGCCCGCAGCGCCCGTCGAAAGTCGAACCGTGCCATATCGACAACCATCTATATCACGAGGTATAGATGCACGTCAATATGGCAAGATTCACGAAAGCACGGCTATTCTTGGAGGCGACCCCTTTCCGGCGGCAACCTCACGACCTCCTCGGCATCTCATCCCTGTCCGCGGGCTGTGCTAGGCTCGCGGCAGGGAACGGGACCATGCTGTTTGAAGGCAACGAACGCAAGGAACTCGAGCGCAAGATGCAGGCGGAAGGCCGCCTGCATCCCGGACAGGTGGCTACCCTCCGCGCCGCTCAGTGGCCGCTCATCATGCGGCTTTAGCCGCTGAGCGCGAGGAGCCAAACGGTCAAA
>JBOGLL010000301.1:0-6344 GCA_050746065.1 Terriglobales bacterium
AGCGCTTGACCGTTCTTCTCCTCACCCCTCAGCGGCTAAAGCCGCATGATTCTCGGCCCTGAGCGGCGCGGTCGCTGCGCGAGTCGAGCCTGAAGGCCCGACCTACCGAGCCGCGCCCTTTCAAAAAACTATTTATGAAACACGCTCTAGAAAAAACTGGACAGCACGCTCAACGAGGGCCCCTTTTGAGCCTGAGATGTGCTCACGAAAACTGGGTACCAGGTACTGGGTACCAGGTACTTTTTCGGCTCGACTCGTGCTATAATTCTTCCTGTTCACTCTGGCGATAACATCCAGTAAATGCAAGCACTTAGCGTGAGTTCGCGGCCTACAAAAACATCCGCGGATGTGTTCATTTTCTGCTCTAACCGCGGCCGATTTCTTACACCCAACTTCCGACATCTGAGACCTGAAAATGCCTGATGATCGCACTCCCGAACTGCCCTTTGATCCGACCGACGGCGGCGGCGCGCAGCCTCCCGCCGGCGGCAGCCCTCCGCCACACTCCGGGAACGTGGTTCCCATTAACGTTGAAGAGGAGATGCGGCGGTCGTATCTCGACTATTCCATGTCGGTCATCATCGGCCGCGCGCTCCCCGAGGTGCGCGACGGATTGAAGCCCGTGCACCGGCGCACACTCTACGCCATGTACACCGAGGGCCTGCTGCACAACAAGAAATATTCCAAGTGCGCGGGCGTGGTGGGCGAGACCCTGAAGAAATATCACCCGCACAATCCCGAGGCACTTTACGACGCGCTGGTGCGCATGGCGCAGGATTTCACCATGCGTTATCCGTTGGTGGACGGGCAAGGCAACTTCGGATCGGTGGACGGCGATCCTCCCGCGGCCATGCGGTACACCGAGTGCCGCCTGACGCGCATGGCCGAGGAGCTGCTGGCCGATATCGACAAAGATACGGTGGACATGGTGGCCAACTACGACAACTCCACCACCGAGCCCACTATTCTGCCCAGCAAGGTGCCCAACCTGCTGATCAACGGATCGAACGGCATCGCCGTGGGCATGGCTACCAACATCCCGCCCCACAATCTCACCGAGATCGTGGACGCCACCATCACCCTGGTGAACCAGCCCGGCACGCCGCTCACGGAGATTCTGAAGATTGTGCAGGGCCCGGATTTTCCCACCGCGGGCTTCATCCACGGGCGCAGCGGCATCCGCCAGGCCTACGAGACCGGCCGCGGACGCTTCCTCATGCGCGCCAAGGCGGGCATCGAGCACCTCACCAAAGACCGCGAAGCCATCATCGTCACCGAGATTCCGTACCAGGTGAACAAGTCGAAGCTCATCGAGCGGATTGCGGACCTGGTGAACGAAGGCACGATTGACGACGTCTCCGACATCCGCGACGAGAGCGACCGCGATGGCATGCGCATCGTCATTGAGCTGAAGCGCGGCGCCGAGCCTCAGATCATCCTGAACCAGCTCTTCAAGCATACCCAGATGCAGGAATCGTTCTCCATGATCTTCCTGGCGGTGGTGAACTCGCAGCCGCGGGAAATGGGCTTGATTGCTGCTCTGCAGCACTTCATCGACCACCGCGTGGACGTGGTGCGTCGCCGCACCTCGTTCCTGCTGATGCGCGCCAGGGAGCGCGAGCACATCCTGGAAGGCTACCGTATCGCGCTCGACAACCTGGACGCCGTGATCAAGCTCATCCGCGGCAGCCAGTCGCGCGAAGAAGCCAAGCAGGCGCTACTCGCAGCCAGCTTCAAGGTTGTGGACAAAGAAACCATCGAGCACATAGGCCGCGGCGCCCCGCGTGGCGGGGTGAGCGCGCGCCAGGCCGACGCCATCCTCGACCTCCAGCTCTACCGCCTCACCCGGCTTTCCACCGACGAGATCCTCGCCGAACTCACCGAAGTGCGCGGGCGCATCGCCGAGTACGAATCGATCCTGGCGTCGGAAAAGAAGCTGCGCGGCGTGATCGTCAAGGAACTGGAGGAAGTGAAGAAGAACTACGGCGACGAGCGTCGCACCGTGATCCAGGACGAAACCGCCGAACTCACCATCGAGGACCTGATCTCCGACGAGCAGGTAGCGGTCACCGTCTCCCATTCCGGATACCTCAAGCGCACGCCGATCTCCACCTACCGCCAGCAGAAGCGCGGCGGCACCGGGCGCATCGGCATGCGCACCCGCGACGAAGACTTCGTCGAGCAGCTCATCATCGGCTCCACCCACGCGTACCTCTTGGTGTTCACCAACACCGGCCGCGTCTTCTGGCTGAAGGTGTACGAAGTCCCCGACGTCGGGCCCGCGGGCAAGGGCAAAGCCATTTCCAACCTGGTGGCGTTGCAGCCGGGCGAGACCGTGCGCGCCATCCTGAACGTGCGCGATCTCGAAGAAGAAGGCAAGTACGTCTTCTTCGCCACCCGCAGCGGCACGGTGAAGAAGACCGAACTCAAGGATTTTTCGAACGTCATGTCGCGCGGCATCATCGCCATCGGCATCGACAAAGAGGATGAACTCGTAGCCGCTCGTCTCACCGACGGTAACCAGATCGTCTTCCTGGCTTCTCACGAAGGCATGGCCATCCGCTTCGAGGAAGAAGACGTTCGCCCCATGGGTCGCCCGGCGTATGGCGTCCGCGGCATGGATCTCGAGAAGGGCGACTACATCGTGGGCATGGCGGTAACGCCCAAACGGGTGGAGCAGGGCTTGAGCCCTGCAGATAAGGCCAAGGCCAAGAAAGGGGCTTCAGCCCCTGAGGCCAAAGAGGGCGAGGAAATCCCTGCCGAGGCCCACTACAATCTCATCCTCTCGGTCACTGAGAACGGCTACGGCAAACGCACCGATGTGGACGAATACCGCCTGCAATCGCGCGGCGGCAAGGGCGTCATCAACGTCAAGACCACGTCGCGCAACGGCAAGGTGGTCTCCATCATGCTGGTGGACGAAAGCTCCGAGGCCATGGTGATCAGCCAGTTCGGCAAAATCATCCGCGTCCAGACCAAGGAGATCCGCGAAGCCGGCCGCTCCACGCAAGGCGTCCGCCTGCTGCAGCTCGAGCCCGGTGACAAGCTGGCGGCGGCCGTGGTCATCCCGCCCGAGGAGCGGAACGGGAACGGAACGGTGCAGTAGGATTGCCACATGCAGGCCGCTGATGCCAGAGGCAAGCGCATTGTGATTCGCGCTACAGGCGGTGAATTGCTTGGTCTCCTCATAGTCCTACTATTCGCGCCCGCAAATGCGCATGCCCAAGACTGCTTCGTCGACGTCTCTTATCCTGATTTCTCCTACCAGCAACTTTACCGATCGCTGCGGGCAGTTGACTTCCGCAACTTCACATTCTACGAATTCGACGAAAAAGGTCGTCCGTCCGATTCTCTCAAGCTCACTGCGGGCAAGTACGAGAGGAGGTATGAGCTGGGCGGGGACTGGGCCGGACTCGGACGAGTCCGTCAAATGCGTTCTACATCCGAAGGTCCCCAAAGGGCAGTTGTGGATTTCAATATTGTCAGAGCGGGTGGCAGCTCAACGGCCATTGGTTTTATTCAAGTGTTCGAGTTGGCTTCCGGAAAGCTAGTGGTGCGCCAGCAGATTACCTACGGCGGGAAAGGCGATGCGGGCTTGTCCTATGACTCAAAGAGGAAACTACTGACTGTAAAAATCCACCCACTGTGCCGATCCCGATATGAAGATTAAGTACAGTTTGGATTCCTTTCGCTGGAACGGCAAACGCTTCGAGAGAATCGCCAGCCAAAAGGTACCCTGGCCACCCAACGAATCACCCTATTGACGCGATGCGCCACCCGGCGTAGTCTCTCGCCCGTCAAGAAGGAGGCGAACATGGTTTTTCTCACGGCGTTGTGGCTTCCCATTGTGCTGTCGGCGGTGGCGGTCTTCATTGCCAGCTCCATCATTCACATGGTGCTTCCCTATCACAAGAGCGACTACCGCAAGCTGCCCAACGAAGACAAGGCCCTCGACGCCTTGCGCAGCGATGCGCTCACGCCCGGCACGTATCACTTTCCGCACTGTGCCGACCACAAGCAGATGAACGCGCCTGAATTTGTAGAGAAGCTCAAGCGAGGCCCGGTGGGCCTGCTGACCATCATGCCCAGCGGCCCCATCAACATGGGTAAGCATCTGGGATTATGGTTCGCCTTCTGCCTGGTCATCAGCGTGATGGCGGCCTACGTCGCGGGGCGGACTCTAGTCATGGGTGCCCCTTATCTGGCAGTGTTCCGCGTGGCGGGAACGGCGGCCTTCCTGGGCTACGGCGCCGCGCACCTCAGCGATTCCATCTGGAAGGGCCAGCTCTGGAGCTCGACCATCAAGCACGTCTTCGACGGGCTGATCTACGCCTTGCTGACTGCGGGCACGTTCGGATGGCTGTGGCCGCGGTAAGGCAGCCGTCAGGGGTCAGGCATCAGCAGTCAGGGAAATCACCACAGAGCAATTGAGAGCACTTGGAAACGCCATGGCAGGCAGCTAGAGACGCCCTGACGGGCGTCTCTACGACTAGGCTCTACAACCAGCGCTGGCAGCCCGGCGCAAGCTGAAGGCCGATTGAGTTATCATTTTCCGCGCAGGAATCCCCCAATTTGGAGAACAAGCAAATGAAACTACGTCTAATCGCACTCACAGTCCTGTTCGTTTTCTGTTGTGCTCTGGTGGCGCAGCAGCAGGCGCCGCCCACTCCCGAGCAGTTCGAAGCCATGATGAAGGACTACATGGCCAAGTACGGCTCACCGGGCGAGCACCAAGATCACTTGAAGGCCACGGTCGGTCGCTGGAGCACGGTCACCAAGATGTGGCCCGCGCCCGGAGCTCCCCCGGAAGAATCAAAGGGCGCAGCGGTGCACAAGATGGTGATGGGCGGACGCTATCTCGAAGTCAGCTACAAAGGCAACTTTTTGGGCCAACCCTTCCAGGGTTCGGGGCACGCCGCCTACGACCGCTACAAGAAGAAATACGTCGAGACCTGGATGGACACCATGAGCACCATGGTCATGGTCAGCGAAGGCCAGTGCAGCGATGGCGGCAAGACGCGCACCATGACCGCCTCCTTCGATGACCCCATGACCGGCCAGCCCACCGTCATGCGTTCGGTGTACACCTTCCAGGACCCCAACCACTTTCTGGTGGAGATGTACACCAAGGCGGGCAGTGTGCCCGAATTCAAGATGATGGAGATCCAGCACACCCGTGTAAGGGCGAAGAAGGCCGCCGCCAAACCGGCCGCCTGATCCGCGAACACCGTTGTAGCCCGGCCGCTCTCGGCCGGGCATTGTTTTCGCGAAACCACCGGAGTTCCAGGCCCAGGGACAAAAAAGTTGCAGCGCTCGCGCGCGCCGAGGTATCCAAGAGCCATGCCCATCGAAACCGTGAATCTGGCGCACAAGTTTTCCCGTTTCACCGACCACTGGAAGCCCAAGATTGCCGGCGAGATCAACGACACCTACGTCAAGCTGGTGAAATTCCAGGGAGAGTTCCTCTGGCACCATCACGAACACGAAGACGAACTTTTCTGGGTGGTCAAGGGCACCATGCGCATGAAGCTGCGCGACCCGGAAGAGCGCGACGTGCTGGTGCACCCGGGCGAGTTCATCATCGTGCCGCGCATGACCGAGCACTGCCCGGTGGCGGAAGGCGGAGAATGCCACGTAGTGCTGCTCGAACCGAAGACCACGCTCAACACCGGCAACGTGCAGAGCGAGCGGACTGTGCCGGTGCTGGACCGCGTGTAGCCATTGAATCATTGAGTCAGTGAATCATTGACCGAGCTGCCGCAACGTCAATTGATTCAATGATTCAATCCCTCAATGATTCAATCTTCAGTCTCTTCGTGGTTAAATCATCCCTCGCATGCCCTCGGCCATCCGCAGCGTTTGCGTGTTCTGTTCTTCGAAGGAGCATGCTCCGCCGCCCTATCAGCAGATGGCGGCCGAGCTGGGGCAGGCGCTGGCGGAGCGTGATTGGACGCTGGTGTTTGGCGGCTGCAACGTAGGACTGATGGGGGTGCTGGCGCGCACGGTGCACCGCTTCGGAGGAAGGGTGGTGGGAGTGATCCCTGCGGGCCTGCGCGATCGCGGGCTGGCTTACGTCCCCGCGGACGAACTCATCGTCACCCGTGAGCTGCGCGAACGCAAGGCGGTGATGGAGTCGCGCTCCGACGCCTTTCTCGCATTGCCCGGCGGCATTGGTACACTCGACGAGATCCTGGAGGTGCTGGCGCTGAAGATGCTGGGCACGCACTCGAAGCCGGCGGTGTTCGTGAATCCGCGCGGCTACTTCGAACCGCTGCTCACGATGCTGGAGCAGATTGCCGAGCAGCAGCTGGCGTCACCCGGGTTTCGCAATCATTACCACGTTG
>JBOGLL010000302.1:0-11072 GCA_050746065.1 Terriglobales bacterium
GCCGGTATGGAGGGTCGACTCACGGAGAACACGTTTGGAGGCCAAACGCCAACTGCCAAGTGCTTACTGCCAAGAGCTAGGGACCAACAACGAACGACTAACGACCAACGACTGGCTTCAACAGCTCGTACCCTTCCGCTCGCGACACATACGCGGCCGCCACCATGTCGCCAGTGACGTTGAGAGTGGTGCGGCACATGTCCAGGATGCGGTCCACGCCCAGGATCACAGCAATCAGTCCGGGATCCACTCCGACGGTGGAGAGTACGACTACGATGAAGGGAATCGATCCCGAGGGCACGCCTGCCGTGCCGATGCCTCCCAGGATGGCGAGATACATCACCAGCATCTGCTGTCCGAGAGAAAGGTCCACGCCCGCCAACTGCGCCAGAAAGAGTACGGTCACCCCCTCGTAGAGCGCGGTGCCGTTCTGATTGGCGGTGGCGCCAACCGTGAGCACGAAGCTGTTGATCTCCTTGGGCACGCCCAGGTTCTCTTCGGAGACCCGCAGCGCTGTAGGAAGTGTGGCGTTCGACGACGATGTAGAGAACGCCGTGAGCATCGCCGTCTTCACCCGGCGGAAGAACTCGAGCGGAGAAATGCGCGCCAAAAGAGCCAGCACCAGGGAGTACACGCCGAACAGGTGCAGGCCCAGGCCCAGGAGCACGGTGGCCATGAACCACAACAGCGCCGTCACCAGGTCGAGTCCGAAACGGGCGGTGTTGGTGAACAGCAGGCAGGCGACGGCGTAGGGCGCGAGCCGCATCACCATATCCACGATCTTGGCGCACACATGAAAGCCCGAATCGATCACGGCAATCGTCGGCGCGGCCACTTTCTGCGGCACGAGCGTGAGGGCCACTCCCACCATCACCGCAAAAAACATCAGGTGCAGCATGTTGGGAGTTTCCGTGCTCACCGCGGCCGCCGGATTGGCCGGCACCAGTGTCTTCACTACCGTCATCAGCCCCGACTCTTTGCCGAAATCGGTCATCCTCTTCGCGGCGGCGACACTCGATGCGGCGTCGGAACCGTAGCGTTCGCGCAGCTTCGTGGCGGTTTCGGAATCCATGCGCCGGCCCGGCTGGATGGTGTTGGCCAGCGCCAGACCGATGGCCACCGAAATCGCCGAGAGCACGATGGTGAAGATGATGGTCCGCAGGCCCACGCGACCCAGCTTGCGGATATCGCCCACGACCGCCACGCCCACCACCAACGCGGAGAACACCAGCGGCACCACGATCATCAGCAGCGTGCGCAGGAAGAGCGTGCCCACCGGTTCGGTGAGGTTGCGGATGGTCCACTCCACCGCCGGATGCGAGCCGCCCAGCACCACGTTCGCGCCGAAGCCGCCGAGCACACCCACGGTGAGTCCGATGAAGATGCGCTGGTGCAGCGGCCGCCCGCGGGGCTTGTCAGGCGTCTCGTCTTTCAGGTCGGTAGTGAGCTCGCGCTCGAAGGCGTCCGCTTGCGGGGTTTCGGCGGACGGATTTTCCGGATGGCTCATGCGTTCAGGAGAAAACGCTCCGGCAGCGGCAGCGTGCGCTGCGTGTCGCGAGATTCGTCTTCAGAATATCGGCGACGGCTACTTCTTCTTGCTCATGATTACGCCCATGATCACGCCGATCACCACTCCGGCGCCTACACCAACCGGAATATTTCCCATGCTGACGCCGGCGGCGGCGCCCACCGCGATTCCCATCACCAGCCCTACTCCCATCTTTTGCATCGCATTCCTCCTGTTGGGCCGATGGACCTAGCGCAGCATGTCTTCCAGCTCGATGCCGCGATCGGTCTTCTCGTCCCGGTACTTTACGACGACCGGAGTGTAGAGCGATAGTCCCCACTCGGATGCCTTCCCGCGCTCGACCTTTCGCGCCCCCGGCACCACCACCGCGTTCTCGGGCACCGTGAGCGGCCTCTCACCCTGCGCGCGATGGATCTCGCCGCGCACCAGATCGTAGAGCGGAGTGGAACGCGTGAGGATCGTTCCTGCGCCCAGCACCGCGCGACTGCACACCACCGTGCCCTCGTACACGCCGCAATTGCCGCCCACCAGGACGTCGTCCTCGATGATCACCGGCGACGCGTTCACCGGCTCCAGCACGCCGCCGATCTGCGCGCCCGCACTCACGTGCACGCGCTTGCCTACCTGCGCGCAGGAACCGACCAGCGCATGCGAGTCAATCAACGTGCCTTCGTCCACGTACGCGCCCACGTTGATGTACATGGGAGGCATACACACCACGCCCGGCGCCACGTACGCGCCCACTCGCACGGCCGAACCTCCCGGCACAATGCGCACGCCTTCAGCGGCGCGAAAGCGGCGCACGGGAAACGTGTCCTTGTCTAGGAAGGGCAGGACTTCGGGGTCGCCCAACTCCACCAGTTCACCGAGACGAAAGCCCAGCAGGATGCCCTGCTTCACCCAGACGTTCGTGTGCCACACGCCGCCGGCCTTCTCCGCCGCGCGGGCCTTGCCTTGGGTGAGGGCCTCGCGAAATTCGCCGAATGCGCGCAGAGCATCCTCGCGCTCCGCCTTGACTTCGTTTCCGAGCGCGAACAGGCGCTCGATCCCGGACTTCAGTTGCTGCATGGCGCGGCAAGTATAGAGGAGGATGGGGTCATGTGGTCATCGAGTCATGGGGTCATCTCGTCACCTGATCGATTCCGTCCGGCAGATGACCAGATGACCAAGATAACGACATGACCACAGGCTAGGAGGCTGCCACCGCCCTGGGCAGTACGCCCGCTTCCGCCGCGATCTTCTCCAGCTTGGCGCGGGTGTCCTTCTTCATGGGGCAGAGGGGCAGGCGGTAGACCTCCTCAATGCGCCCCATCATGGCCAGAACAGCCTTTACGGGAAGGGGGTTCGATTCGATGAAGTTGGCCTGCATCAGCGGCAGGAACTTGCGATGCAGCCGGCGGGCCGTGTCCCAATCGCTCGCCAGCGCCGCTCGCGTGAGTTCAGCCATCTCCCGCGGGATCTCATTCGAGGCCACGGAAATGACGCCCACACCACCCAGCGAGATCACCGGCAGCGTCACCGCGTCGTCGCCGGAAAAGACCAGGAAGTCATCCGGGACGGCGTTGAATACGTCGGCGATCTGCGAGAGGTTGCCGCTAGCTTCCTTCACCGCGGCGATGTTGGGAATCTCGGCTAGGCGGGCCAGCGTGGCGGGCTCCAGGTTCGCGCCCGTGCGTCCAGGAACGTTGTACAGCACTAACGGCTTGTCCACGGCTTCGGCGATGGCGCGGAAATGGCGATACTGTCCTTCCTGCGTAGGCTTGTTGTAATAGGGCGACGCCGTGAGGATGGCGTCCACGCCGGGGATAGCCGCCACCGTGCGCGCCTTCTCCACCGCTTCCTGCGTGGCATTGGATGTCGCCCCGGCAACAATGGGGACGCGCCCGGCCGCCACCTCGATTGTGACCTTGATCACGCGCAGCCATTCCTCGCGCGAAAGCGTGGGCGTCTCGCCCGTCGTGCCGCAGGGCACGAGGAAGTCGATCTTTGATTCGACCTGCCACGCCACCAGCGAGCGCAGCGCGGGCTCGTCAATCGAGCCGTCTGCCCTGAAGGGAGTTACGAGAGCGGTGCCGCAGCCGCGAAGTTTCATATGAGAGCCACTCCTCTGGCGCCTGGGAGAACGCCGCTTTCAATCCTCAATCGTCAATGGCCTAATCGTCAATCCTTCAAGACATCCTTGAACTCAAAGAACCCCTTCTTCCCCTTCATCCACTCCGCCGCCCGCACGGCACCTTCGGCAAAGCCACGCCGCGACCTGGCTTCGTGCGTCAAGGTAATGGTATCGCTCGGCGAGTCGAGTTGAATGATGTGCGTCCCCACCACCTCACCCTCGCGCACGGAGGCAACCTCCAGGTGCGCGCCGGAAGCATCTTCGATGATTTCGCGCAGCTTCACGGCTGTTCCCGAGGGCGCGTCTTTCTTGTGGACGTGGTGTCGCTCGACAATGTTTCCGCGGTAGCCCTGGCGCAGTGTGGCCGCTGCCGTGCGGGCGATGTCGAAAAACAGGTTCACCCCCACGGAAAAATTCGCCGAGTACAGAAACCCGATTCCACCCTTGGCCACGAGGTCGCGCACCCTTGGCAGCGAGTCGTACCAGCCTGTTGTACCCACGACCATGCTCCTGCCGGCGGCGGCGCAGGCAGCAGTGTTCTCCAGCACGTCCGCGGGTGTGGTGAAGTCCACTACCACGTCCACATCGGCCAGGCGCTCGCGCGTGAGCGCCGCGCCGTTCTGGTTGTCGCTCTTGCCCGCAACGCGCACGTTGTGTCCGTGCTCGCGCGCCACCTCGGCCACCAGCGACCCGGTCTTACCCCGGCCCAGGACCAATAGGTTCATGCGAACACCTTCATGCAAACACCTCGGGGTCCACTTCTGCAAAGAACTTCTGATGCAGGCGGCGGACCACCCCGGGAACTGCGTCCTCGTCAATAACGAAGCTCAGGTTGATTTCCGACGCGCCCTGGGAAATCATGCGCACGCCAACGTCGGGGATGGCGCTGAACACCGCGGCAGCGATGCCCGGCGTCGAACGAATATTCTCTCCTACCAGGCACACAATCGCCTTGCGCCCTTCGTACTTCACGTCGGCGATCTTTGCCAGATCGGCGGCGATGGCGGGGATGGCTTCGTTGGAATCAACTGTAAGCGACACGCTAACCTCCGACGTTGAAACCATGTCCACGGCGCAGCGGTGCCGGTCAAACACCTCGAAGATGGACTTCAGGAACCCGTGCGCCATCAGCATGCGGGCCGCAGCCACGTCCACGATGGTAATGCGCTTCTTCGCGGCAATCGCCTTGAAGGTGTTGGCGCACTTGGGCGCGCGCGTCGCAATGCGCGTGCCCTCACACTTCGGGTTACGCGAGTTCAGGATGAACACAGGAATATTCTTCTGGATGGCAGGCAGCAACGTCGCCGGATGCAGCACCTTGGCGCCGAAATAGGCCAGTTCGGCGGCCTCGTCGAAGCTCAGCACCTTGATGCGGCGCGCCTCCGGGCAGAGCGACGGGTCCGTGGTCAGCATGCCATCCACATCCGTCCAGATCTCGATGCGCTCAGCGCCCAGGCCGGCGCCTACGATGGCGGCCGTGAAATCGGACCCGCCGCGTCCCAGCGTAGTGGGCACGCCCTCGCGGGTAACGCCCAGAAAGCCGCCCATCACCGGAACGCAGCCGTCAGACACCAGCGGTCCCACGCTGGCGCGCAGGCGGTCGTTGGTTTCGTCAAAGAGGGGAACGGCGCGGGTGTGGGTTGCGTCGGTAACGATGGTCTGGCGCGCGTCCACCAGCTTCGCGGGCACGCCGCGCGCGCCGAATGCAGCCGTGACGATCTGGCTGGAAACGCGCTCCCCGAAGCTCAGCACATTGTCTAGAGTGCGAGGCGTCAGCTCGCCGACTGCGGCGATACCGCGCAGCAGTTCTTCCAGCGCGTCGCAGTCGCTCTCCAGTTCGGCGTGGATGCGGGTGAAGAGGCCGGTGCCCAGCAGTTCGCCGGCGGTGGTATAGTGGCGCTCGCGCAGTGCGCGCGCCAGCTCCAACGCGGCCTCCCGCTCGCCCGATCCTGCGGCCTTGCTCATGGCCACGAGCTGATCGGTGACTTTAGCCAACGCGCTCACGACCACCACGGGCTTCTGCGGGAGCCGTTCGCGGACGATCGAGGCAGCGCGTTCGATGGCGGCGGCGTCCTCCACCGAGGTGCCGCCGAACTTCATCACGATCATGGGATTCAGGACACCGCGTCCAGATAGCCGCGCGCTTTCAGCAGTTCGGCATTGAGCAGCGCCGCCCCGGCAGCGCCGCGGATCACGTTGTGGGAGAGCACGGTGAACTTCCACCCCAGCACCGGGCAGGGCCGCAGCCGCCCCACGGACACGGTCATGCCGCGTCCGCGGTCGGAGTCCAGGCGCGGCTGGGGACGGTCCGGCGCAGCGTCATACATCAACGGCAATTCGGGAGCCGATGGGAGTTCTTGCACCATCGGCTCGCCGCGGAACTCCTTCCAGGCCGCCACGATTTCTTCTGCCTTCGCCCTCTCCTTCAGCCGCACCGACACCGATTCCAGGTGTCCGTCCTCCACGGCCACGCGGTTGCATTGCGCGCTCATGGCGAAGGCGGCGTCTTCCACGCGCGAGCCGTTGAGGCTTCCGAGCATTTTGAGCGTCTCCGCTTCCATCTTTTCTTCTTCCTTGGCGATGTAGGGGATCACGTTGCCCAGTATGTCGAGCGAAGGCACCCCCGGATAACCGGCTCCGCTCACCGCCTGCATGGTCACGGCAAGCACTTGCTCCAGGCCGAAGCGCTGCTGCAATGGCGCCAGCGCCACCACCAGTCCCATGGCCGAGCAGTTCGAGTTGGTCACGATGAACCCGCCGGACTTGCGCCTCCAGGGCTGGCACTCCAGCAGCTTGAGGTGATCGGGATTCACCTCGGGGATCAGCAGCGGCACATCCTGGCGCATGCGGAAGGTGGACGAGTTGGAAACCACCGCGCATCCCGCTTCCGCGAATCGGGGCTCGAGTTCGGCGGCGATGGCGGCGTCTACCGACGAAAAGATCAGGCGCGGAGCGCCTTCGGGCTGCGCCGGAGAGACGGTGATGCCCGAGACCTTTTCCGGAATCGGGGTCTTCAGCCGCCAGCGTGCAGCATCGCCATAGGCCTGGCCTGCAGAGCGCTCCGACGCTGCCAGCCATGCCACCTCGAACCAGGGATGCTGTTCCAGCAACTGGAGGAAGCGCTGCCCCACCACGCCGGTCGCGCCCAGGATTCCTACCGGAATTTTCTTCTGCTCCATCGCTTAACGGATTCTATCGTAGTCGTTCGTCGTTCGTCGTTGGTCGTTAGTCTTGAGCCAGGTTCGCCCCCGAGGGGCTGTTGCTAACGACGAATGACTGACGACCAACGACTCTTCTCGATTCGCCCTGCCTCCTACCTGCTGAGACCTGACACCTGACACCTGTTCTTGATATGCTCCGCACTCCGCCACTGCGCCGGAGGCCCGTGGACATGCCGGAGCTGCGTCAGAACCGTTTCACCAAGGAATGGGTGATCATCGCCACCGAGCGGGCCAAGCGTCCCGACCAGATGATCGTGAAGCGCGATGTGAAGCCGCTGGAGCGCTATGCCGCCAACTGCCCGTTCTGTCCTGGCAACGAAGCACAGGCGCCGCCGGAAGTGGCCCGCCATCCCGCGGACGGCCCCTGGCAAATCCGCGTGGTCCCCAACAAGTTCGCGGCGCTGGCCCGGGAAGGGCAGCCGGTGCGCACCATTCATCGCTCACGGCGCAGCATCAACGGCGTGGGCATCCACGAGGTGATTGCCGAGACTCCCGACCACTCCCTCACCCTGGCGCTCATGCCCGACAACCAGGTGGCGGAAGTGGTGCGCATGTATCGCGATCGTTTTCAGTCGGCGCACTGTGATCCGCGAGTCGCCCACGTCATCCTGTTCAAGAACCATGGCTCCCAGGCCGGAGCCAGTTTGGAGCACCCTCACTCCCAGATGATCGCCACTCCGGTCATCTCCTCGCAGGTGCGCATGCGCATGCACGAAGCCATGCGCCATTACGACGAGTTCGGCGAATGCGGCTTTTGCCAGGTGGTCGAGGAAGAACTGCAGGAAAAGACCCGCATTGTGATGACCAGCGAATACTTTGTCGCTATGGAGCCCTACGCCGCGGGCTCGCCCTTTGCCACCCACATTTATCCGCGGTACCACATGGCCTCTTTCGGCGAAATCAACGACGCGGAAGTCGCCGACCTCGGCCGCGTGCTCAAGACCGTGCTGGCCAAGCTCTACTGGGGACTGGAAAATCCCGACTTCAACTACACTATCCGCACCGCTCCTCCGGAAACCGCCGGCGAGAAGCATTATCACTGGTACATCAGCATCATCCCCCGGCTCACCAAGGTCGCCGGCTTCGAGCTGGGCTCGGGCATGTTCATCAATGTCGTTCTTCCGGAGTCCGCCGCCGAGTTCCTGCGGAACGTGGACGTGAGCAAGCGCTGAGGCCGATGGTGCTGAGAGTATGGTGCCCCCATATCTGCTGCAGTTAGCAGATGTGGGTCTTTTGCAAGCGGAATGGGAAAACTCCCAGGCAGTCGGACTCCACGAGGACCCGAACGAAATTAAGAAACCCACATCTGCCAACAGCGGGCAGATGTGGGGCACCGTCGAGAGGAGAACGGGGATGGGGGCCACCGGCCTTTCCTACGACGCCGCCGGCAACCTGACCAACTCGGGATCCGGGGTGATGACCTACGACGGTGAGAACCGGCTCACCAACGCCGCTGGCGTCACCTACAACTACGACCCGGGCGGCCGCCGGGTGCAGAAAGACAACGGCAAGATCTACCTGTACGGGCTGGCGCCGCGAAATCGCTAAGGTGTTTGCCCAGACAATTTTGCAAAAAAGGGGCCCCTATACCCTCTCACGGAAAGACGTAGTCGGCTACCCGCGACAGCCGCTTCGGCTCTGGGCGCGACTCGGGTGGAAGGATTCAAGGCACTAAGGGCTAAGAGGTAAGGGCTGCTCCACCATCCTTCTTCACCAAATATTCATCAATCAGCACCGCGGCCAGCGCGGCGCTAGGGACGGCGATCAGCGCGCCCAGCATTCCCGCCAGCGCGCCTCCCAAGGACAGTGCTGAAATGATGGCCAGCGGTGGCAGGTCCACGGTGTATTTCATGATGCGTGGCACGAGTACAGCGTTCTCCACTTGCTGATAAGTGATGTAGAACGCGACCACGGCAGCCAGTTTGCCCAGTCCATCGAAGGCGGCGACCACGCCGGCCACAATCACCGTGGCCACCGGCCCGACGATAGGCACCAGGTTGGCCAGTCCGGCGAACACGGCCAGCGCCGAGTAATAACGAACGTCGAGCAGTCCCAGCACCAGCGCGCTCAGCAGGCCCAGGGTCAGCATCAGGGAAGCCTGTCCCAACAGCCAGAAGCTCATGCGTTTTTGCGCGCGCAGCAGCGTGGCTTCCAGGCGCGGGCGCTCCGTTCCCGGTACCATGGACATGGCCCAGCGGAAGGCGCGCTCACCATCGAGAATGAAGTAGATGGTGAGGATGAGGCAGCTCATCAGCCAAAAGACGCCTCCCACCACGCGTCGGGCGATTCCGAAGGCGCCGCCCACCGCGTCGTCGGCGTACTGCTGAAGCGAAGCCGGATCAAACTGCGCCGCGTAGGGAAGTTTGCGGATGCGCTCTCCCAGAGCCGCTGCCTGGCGAGGCCAGTCTGCCGCCAGCCCGCGCGCGTCTTCGTAGATAGGCGGAATGACGAAGGCGAAGAGTCCGGCGACCACTGCGAGTCCAGCTAGCAGCAGCACGATAAGCGCCAGCCCGGTGCCCGGCTGCCATTTTCCGACGCGCAGCCGGCGGATGCCTTGCACGGCCGGCGTCAGCACGATGGCGAACAGCGCGCTGACGTAAATCAGCATCAGCACGTTGCGGGTGAGCCAGGCGACATAGAGGGCCAGGCCCGTCAGCACCAACGGAAGCAGATCGAAGCGCCGCGTAGTCGTCATAGGGAACGGGCGAGGCCGGGAGCGGCCTCGAGCGGCGTAATTATACGTCCAGGTGAGAGTGCGCTAGTCGCGCAGCACTTCGATGTTCTGGGAGGCGATGAGCACGCGCACCATCTTGTGCTGCTCATCGAGCCACAAGGCCCACTCCACGCCTTCCGTTTCCAGCTTGAAGCGCCGCAACTTGCGTTCTCCACCCGCAAGCTTCAGCGTTTCTTTGCCCGTGAACTCCATGGAGATGACCGCGGGCCGCTGCTGCTGGGGCATGATCACCCCGAACTGTGTGCGCTGCAACACGCAACCCTGCGGAGTGTCCGTGCCTGGCGCGCACCCCGTTCGGATGTACTTCCAGGCCAGGATCTGGCGATGGATGAAGAAATTGTCGTCCACCACCGCGGTGGAAGCGGAGAGCAGGAAGGGGACCTCGGTGGGTTTTGGCGAGTCGCTCAGGGTTATGGTCTCCACCACGAATTCGTTCTTGAGTTCCACCACCACCTTGGCCTTTTCCTGTTCGCGCCATTCGTACCGCCGCAGGTCGCCGTTGGGATGCAGCAGCAGATCCGACGTCTGAATGGAGCTGCCCTCCGTGGTCTTGAACTCAGCGCGCGCGTGGCTGCCATCCGCCTGGGCGGTGATCTGGAACGTTTCCGTGGCCACACGCCTGCCTTGGACGAAAATCCCGAACGAACCCGAGTCCACCATCTGGGGCTGGGGCTTGTCGGCCGAGACGGGCGCGCAAAAGCCCACCAGGAAAATGAGCGCCGTGACCGCGCCTGCCCAACGAAGATATTTCACCTGACCTCCTGCCTGGGCCCGAGGCCCAGTGCTGCTGCGACCATGGCCGCAACGGTTTTCGGATGCTTGCGCCACGTGCTGATGCGTATCGCCGCCCTGCGGTACTGCAGTAAGCGTGCCTGATAGAGCTGCCGGAATTGCCGTGGATTTGCGAAGAGCGGCCGCCGCCGTCCCATGCGGCGGCCGCGGTTGAGCAATGTGGAGAGCGGGGCATCCAGAAAAATCAGGGGGCCGCCGTGCTGCCGCAGGCGGCGCCGGTTGCCGGGGATCGTCAGGGTGCCGCCGCCAAGCGCGACCACCGCGGGCCGCGACGGCTTCAATTCTGCGATCATGTTGCGCAAGGCTGCGGCCTCGGCCTTGCGGAACCCGACTTCACCGCGTTGTTCGAAGATCCTGGCGATGCTGGTTCCTTCCTGCTTTTCGATGCTCCGGTCGAGGTCGATGAAACTCCAGCCCAACCGGCGGGCCAGCGCCCGGCCCGTGCTGCTCTTTCCCGCTCCCATGAAGCCGGTAAGAAACACGGCCCGCGGTGTGCCCGGTTTCTTCATGCCGGAAGAGCGGCGTCCGGCTCCAGCCGGCAGGAAATCTTCACGTGCAAACTTTTTACTCGACTGCTTTTTTTACGCGGATTGTACCACTGAAGGTATGGAGCTGAACCGAGGAGGAACCGGAGTGGGAAGTACCGATGAAGGTACTGCCGGCGCGCGCCGGATAGCTGGGCTG
>JBOGLL010000303.1:0-5370 GCA_050746065.1 Terriglobales bacterium
ATCCTACTCCGCTCGGGATGACAAATCCTACTCCGCCCGGGATGACAAATCCTACTCCGCCCGGGATGACAAATCCTACTCCGCTCGGGATGACAAATCCTACTCCGCTCGGGATGACAAATCCTGAAATCGGACGCAACTTGCTGCGCTGACATGACCCGCCGCCGCTGGATCGCCGACGAAGTCTCCGGAAACCGCGCCGCGCTGACCGGTCAGAACGCCGCGCATCTGGCGCGCGTGCTGCGCGCACGGGAAGGCCAGGAATTCGACGTCGCTACCGGCGAGCGCGTGCGCCGGGGCCGCATCGTGAACGTCACGGATACGCGGGTGGAGTTTGAACTCGGGGAAGACATCGCACAGGCTTTGGGACCCGACGTCACCTTGCTCCTGGCGATCTACAAGTTCGACCGCTTGGAGTGGGCGCTGGAGAAGGCTGTGGAACTGGGGGCGACACGCATCCTCCCGGTCATCGCCGGGCGCACGAGCCCGCACCTTGCGGCGGCGGCTGCCAAACGCGTAGAGCGCTGGAGACGCATTGTGCGCGAGGCATCGCAGCAGGCAAGGCGGGCTTCCGTGCCGGAGATTCCGGAACCGATGCCGCTGGAAGAAGCAATTGCCTCAGAAGCCGCGACGCGGATCGTACTCGCGGAAGGGGAACGGCAGCGGTCATTGAAGGGCGTGATGTCCGCCGCGCCGAATCACGGCTCGCTGGCACTGGCGGTGGGGCCGGAGGGCGGGTGGACGGAAGGCGAACTCCAGCGCTTCGCCGGTGCGGGTTGGATCGCGGCCTCGCTGGGCAACAAGATCCTGCGCGCGGAGACGGCGGCCATTGCGGCCTTGGCAATCGTGCTGGCGGAAGCGTAAAGCTAACCACAAAGGACACGAAGGTACCACAAAGGGACCAGGCGAGAAGACTTCTCGCTCAAGGGCGGCTGCGGCCTTTTCCACAAAGTGCGGTTGCCGGGGGTTGACCCTGCCCGCATAATGAAGTGCAGGCGTTCCCCGCGAGTAAAGCCAGATTGTCCGTCTCCCTGAACATAGCGCAGCGCCGCGCCGTGGAGCACGTCCACGGTCCCATGCTGGTTTTGGCGGGGGCAGGGACGGGCAAGACCACGGTGCTGGTGGAGCGCATCGTGGCGCTCATCGAAAAGGGGCACGCCGCCCCCGACGAGATCCTGGCAGTCACCTTCACGGACAACGCTGCGGCGGAAATCGGAGCGCGCGTCGAGCTGAGTGTTGGACCTATCTTCAGTTCCGGACTCAAGGCCTGCACATTCCACGCTTACTGCAACGGTCTGCTCAAGGAGGCCGGCCGCAGCTTTGGCGTGGTGACCAAGGAAGACCTGTGGGTTTACCTGCGCCGGCGGCTGCGCGACCTGGGGCTGGTGCACTTTATCCGCGCCAATCGTCCGGGAAAGTTTTTGAGCGACCTGATCACGTTTTTCGAGCGCTGCCAGGACGACCTGATCGATGCCGCCGCCTACGAAGCGTACGTGCAGCAAGTGGCGGACGGACGCCTGCCGCTGCCGCGCGTGGCCATGCCCAAGGACGCGGCCAAGCTCACGGACGAAGAAGTTATGGAACGTTGCCGGGAAATCGCCCGCGTTTTGCGCAAGGTGGAAGAAATGCTGGCGGCGGACAAGCTGGGCATGTTCGGCCATATGATCTCCGGCGCCGTGGCGCTGTTGCGCGAGGATCCCTCGCGACTCGAGCGCGAACGCGCCCGCGCGCGCTTCCTGCTGATCGACGAGTTCCAGGACTCGAACATCGCGCAGATGGAACTAGCGCAACTCCTCGCCGGCGAATCGCGCAACGTGTTCGCCGTGGGCGATCCCGACCAGGCCATCTACAAGTTCCGCGGCGCCACGGCGGCGGCGTTCGAGGAATTCCTGGCGCGCTTTCCGGGCGCAGAAGTGGTGTCGCTGGAGGAGAACCAGCGGTCCACGCGGGCCATCCTGCAGTGCGCGTTCCATGCCATCCGCAACAACCCAGCGCCCGCGGGAAGCAACGGTGCCGCGGCGTTCTGGCAGCGACGGCCGCTGGAGTCGGCGCGAGCAGAGCGCGCCCGCAAGGAGAACAAGCCGTGGCAGGAGCTTCCGGTGGAGATGGTCATCGCTCCCGACGCTGCCTCGGAAGCCGCCGATATTGCCGAGTCCATTCTTCTACGCAAGGAGCAACTGGGCTGCTCCTGGAGGGATTTTGCGGTTCTCTACCGCCAGCACCTGCACCGCGAGGAACTGCTCAGCGAATTCGCGGCCCGCAGGATCCCGGTGGCAGTCGAGGGCGTGGACGTTCTCGACACCCAGGCCGGGCGCGACTTGTTAGCTGTGCTGCGCGCCATTGCTTCGGGCGGAGATGCGGTGAGCCTGCTGCGAGTGGCGTCGCTGCCGCAATTCAACATCTGCGGCGAGGCGGTGCGAGACCTGCTGGCAAAGGCCGGCAAGGACCCCAAGCTGGAAATGCTGCTCGAGCAAGTGAAAGGCGGTCCGGAGCTGCGAGCGCTGCTCGAGGACGCGCGCCGCTTCGCCCTGGACTCGGAACAGAAGGTAACGCTAGTGCTCGACTTTGCCGTGCGCCACTTCCGCATGGAGATACCCGCGCCGCTGCTGGCAGCGTTGCGGAAATTTCTGGAGGAGTGGGAGGACAAGGCCATCACGCGCACTGGGCAGCTCCGCGAATTTCTGCAGTACCTGGAGCATTTCGCCGAGGCGGGAGGAACGGTGAAACTGCCGGCGCCACCGGTGGACGACGGAGTGCGTTTGATGACGGCGCACACGGCCAAAGGCCTGGAATTCGCCCACGTGTTTGTGCCGCGGGTGAGCTCCAGCTCGTTCCCGGCGACCTACAACGCGCGCCTGTTCGAGTTTCCCCATGAGCTGGGGCGCACTCGCGTGCCCGTGCATGCCGACAACAAGGCCCTGCATCTGGAAGAAGAGCTGCGGGTGTTTTACGTGGCCATGACGCGCGCCCGTGACTCGCTCACCCTGAGCGGCAGGAAGGCGCGGGGCAAGGAGCCGGTGCCTTCGCGCTTCCTGCGGGAGCTGGCGCAGCAGCGGGCGCTGGCGCCGGTGTTGTTTCGGCGCGAGGCGCGCGAGTACACGGTGAACCTGGAAGCCGCAGAGGCGCCCGCGTCCGCGATCACGCCCTGGATCCAGATGGAGCCACGCGTGCCGCTGAGCGAGATGGCGCTGAGCGCCTCAGCCATTGAGATGTACGAACGCTGCCCACTGCAGTTCAAGATCGCTCGGGACTGGAACCTGCCTGGAGAACCGGCCGCGCCCATGCAGTTCGGCGCCGCCGTCCACACAGTGCTGCACCACTATTTTCGCTCCGTCAAGCAGGGCGCAGCGAAGACGCGGGAGCAAGTCCTCGAGAAGTTCCGCGAGGAGATGGAAAAAGGGAAGTTCGACGACGCGCTCCAGCGGGAGCTCTACGAGAAGCAGGGCGTGGAGCAGATCTCTGCGTTCCTGGCCGCAACTGCCGCCGCACCATCTCCGGATGTGCTGGATACCGAGCGCAGCTTCCGCATCAACGTGAAGGGTGTGAACGTGAACGGACGCGTGGACCGCCTGGACCGCGTGGATGGCAACAAAGTCCGGATTGTGGATTACAAGACCGGGCGCCCGCGGGACCAGGAGGACGCGGATGAGAGTCTCCAACTTTCGCTCTATGCCATCGCCGCACGCGAAGCCTGGAACGCGGAGCCCGCCAGCCTGGTCCTCTACAACCTGGAGACCAACACGCCGGTAGAGACCTTCCGCACTCCCGTACAACTTCTCGAGGTTTCCGAACAGGTGCGCGATGTGGCGGCACGGATCGCCGCCGGGGACTTCGCGCCCAAACCCGATTACCATTGCATCTGGTGTCCGTACCGCGCGCTGTGTCCGGTGAAGGAGCAGCGGTTGTACACCATCGGGAGCCCTACAACCGCAGGAGTGCAATGATGCTGGAAGCCGTCGTCGCCGTGCTGGTGGTGGCTGTGGCCGTGCTCGCGGTGTTGCTCGCGCGACGCCCTGCTCCCGCGCAGGACCCGCAAATGGCGGCGCTGCGCAACGAGCTAAGCATTCTGCGCGAAACGTCGCAGCAATCCTCGCGCATAATGAACGAGGCCTTTGACCGCCAGTTGCAAAGCATGGGATCGAACGTGCAGACGGCGCTGGCGGGCGTCCGCACGGAAGTGAGCGGGCACCTGGAGGCCATGAACCAGAACGTGGCCCGGCGCCTGAACGAGAATGTGCAGGCCATGCGGGAAACGTCGGGCAGCGTGGGCGACCGCATCGCCGGCGTGCAGGCCACGTTCGCCGAACTGAAGAAAGAGATTGGCGGGCTGAGCGAGCAGGCGCGGCAACTCTCGGAGACCTCGAAGGTGATGGCCGACCTGCAGCGCATCTTCAGCGCGCCCAAATTGCGAGGCGGCTTCGGCGAAGCGCAGCTGGATGCGCTGCTTTCCCAGGTGTTCGCGCGGGAGCAGTTCCAGTTGCAATACCAGTTTTCTTCCGGCGACATCGCCGACGCAGTCATCCACTTCCCCATGGGCCGCGTGGCCATCGATTCCAAGTTTCCGCTGGAGAACTTCCGCAGGGTCCTGGAAGCGACCGGCGACGCCGAGCGCAAGGCCGCCCGGCGCGAGTTTCTCAAGGACGTGAAACGGCGGGTGGACGAAATCGCAGCGCGCTACATCCGTCCTGCAGACGGCACGCTGCCCTTCGCGCTGGCGTACATTCCCGCGGAGAACGTCTATTACGAAGCCATCATCCGCGACGAGGACGGCAACGACCTTTACCAGTACTGCATCGAGCGGCGCGTGTTTCCGGTGTCTCCCAACTCGCTGTATGCCTACCTGCAGACCATCGTAGTGGGGATGAGCGGGATGCGCATCAGCCAGAGGGCGCAGTCCATCCTGCGTGAACTGGATACGCTGCGCCATGAGCTGGAGAAGCTGGATGAGATTTACGGAACCCTGGGGCAGCACCTGAAGAACGCCGTGGCCCGCTTCGACGACGGATCGCGCGCTCTCGACCGGCTGGAAGGACGAGTGAACGCGCTGGCCGGGACGGGAATGCCGCTGTTCGACGAGATCGAACGCAAGCAGGAACTGGCGAGTGCAACGCCGGAGCCGGAACCGGAAAAACTGTTTCCCACTTCGCCGCGACTCAGGAATTAGTGTGGGCTTCAGGGCGAGAGCCCAGCATCAGGAGACGCCCTGACGGGCGTCTCTACAGCGGCGGGCTGTTCGGCACGCGGGACTCCGTAGAAAAAACTTGGGGGAGGCGCGCGAGCGCCTCCCCCTTGTTCCTGGAAGAAGGATGGTTAGTGTTTCTTCTTCTTCTTCGCCTTTTTCTTGGCTGCCATTGTTTTCTATTCTCCCTT
>JBOGLL010000304.1:0-9410 GCA_050746065.1 Terriglobales bacterium
CGCATGCCGCCCTGGGTGCTGGGCTGGGGCGCGGGCCTGCTGGGCGGGATCGTGATTGCCATCCTCTCCCTGGTCTTGCTCTTCTGGCTGGCGCCGGGAACGCGCGTCTCCGATCTGCTGGGAGCTCTGCTGGGCGACTCACCTACGCGCGTGGACCTCGACCAGCCCGCTGTCGTCCGCCAAGTGCAACAGTTGCGGCGGCTGGAAACCGTGATCTATCGCATGGATAAGGTCGTGGCCGGGGGCCGCGAGCACCCTTACCTGCCGCCGGTGCTGGCGGGAGAGAAGCTGTTGCTGATGGTGCATGGAGAAGTGGTGGCGGGCGTGGACCTGAGCCGCATCGAATCCAACGACGTGCGCGTTACCGGCAGGACGGTGGAGATCAAGCTGCCACCTCCGGAAATCTTCAGCGCGCGCCTGGACAGCGCGCGCACCCGCGTGTATTCGCGCGATACGGGATTGTTTTCCCGCACCGACCCGAACCTGGAAACCCTGGTGCGCCGCGAGGCCGAGCGCGACCTGCGCGAGGCCGCCATGAAAGACGGCATCCTCAAAGCCGCCGGACAGAATGCCGCCACCACCCTGGTGAGCCTGTTGCGCGGACTGGGATTTGAGAATGTGGTTGTGCGATAGCGCCGTTTTGTATGATGGTGCGGAACGAGGACGAGAAACCGAATGGGCATGCTGATCGTTTCCATCGTGATGGCCATCCTGCCGCTGATCCTGGCGGCGCTTCTGCTTTTCGGCGTGGAGGGAGTGGACCTAACGCCCACCATGGACGGCTTGTTCATGTCCATCATCCTGCTGACCATCTCCGGAATCTTCGGACTCAACGTGTTGCTTGAACTTCGGGAAATGGGACTGCTGCCAGGCCCACTGGGAAAGAAGGGCGAATCGAAGCCCGGCAAGCCTGCCCCTCGTTTGGAAACCAAGATGATGGCCTCCAGCGAAGGCGTGCATACCTATCGCGGAGAAGTGAAGGAAGTGCAGTACTACGAGGCGGGCGTGGGCCAGCATAACAAATCGCTGGTCACCCTGAAGTCGAAGAGCTCGGAAATCGGCGACCAGATGGTCTTCGCCGGCGATGTGCGCAACGCGCTCCCCAAAGGCAAGAGCCTGGAGATCACCTACCGCACCTCCGGTGATTCCAACCAGTTGATTACCGCGCGGGACCTCTGAGTCTCGCTGCCAGCAACGGCGCTGGATGGGATTCGTCGTCGGCGTCGGCTACCAGCAACAGCGCAATCCCGTCTTCTTGCAGCGTGGCGTGCACACCTTCAATCTTCAGAACAGGATTCAGCGATTCCATGGAGACCACACGGGCCTGCGCATCCATGACGCCGACAGCGGCGGCCACTACAGGGCCGTCGTCGTAGGTGTTGGGACAATCCTCAGCCACGGCTGCGAACACCATGCGGCCGTCGGGAAGCGGCGAGGCATCGGTGAAGGTCAGTCGCATCCCGCCGTGTGTTCCCAGATCGCAGCGTTGGATGCCGCGCAGCAGACTGGCGGGCAGCGTTTGGGACGATGCCAGGTGCTCACAGACACCGTTTAGATCCAGCTCCACTACCGCGTTCACGCCGTCGCGACCATTTCCTCGCTGCAAGAGCCGCAGCGAGTCGCCCACGACCGCTGCGCCTTCGATGTTGAGTTCCGGGATTTCCGTCTCCAGCGCCGTGTAGAGCGGAGTGAGATCCAGAGTGCGCTGCGTCGATGCGGTGCCATCGGAGTTGGGTGCCAATAGCGCGCCCCGCCTGCGGCGGGGCGTTGAGCCCGAAGCCAGCGCCAGCAGTGCCCCATACGGAGGCCATACCTCCCGCGGAAGGTGAGCGAGCGCCTCCAGGTCTGGCTTCGCAGCCTTGCGCGCCCCGTGGTCTTGAGGGAGCACGGAGTGATCGAACGGCAGACGGCGCCCGGGAGCATTTCCTTCCGCCGGAAAAACGCCAAGAAAGTTCTCGTCGTCGGCAATCACGTAGAGCCAATCACCCACGCGCACCAGCCCGCTGGCTGCGGCCAGGTGTGGACGTTCGCCCGGCTCAAGGGTGAGGTCGCGGAGTTTGCGGGGATGGATCATCGGCTCATTCAATACATTCCGAGCGAGTGCGAAGAAGTCCGCTCTGGCGGACGACTGAGCCGAGTCGAGGAATCTCTACCTTGCCATCCATCTCGACTGTAAAGGGATTCCTCGACTCGCACTTCCTTCCCTCGCTGCGCGAGGTCAGTCGCACTCGCTCGGAATGTGAAAATCACGCTTTCCCGGCCGCCTCGCGCACCAGTTTCTCCAGCTTCTCCAGCGCGCTTTCCAGACGCTGGCGCTGATTGAGCACCGGCTGAAAAACGTCACCCAGTCGAGCGAAGCGGTCGAGCACGTTACCGATATGGAATTGCGCGGGCGAGAGCCCGGCCATCACTTCGCGCCATTCCAGCGGCGTGGCCACCGGCGCGCCGGGATGCGCGCGCAGCACGTAGGGCGCGGAGATGGTCTTCCCCTCTCCGATCTGCATGTAATCGAAGTACACCTTGCCGGTCTGACGGCGGGCGAGCGAGCGCGGCGTGGTGAACAGGTCGGGCCGCTCGTTGGCCATCAGCCGGGCCAGCACTTCCGCGAAGGAACGCGCCTGCGCGAAGCTGTACTCGGGCTGGATGGGAATGTAGAGATGCATGCCGTCCCCGCCCGTGGTCTTGGGATAGCCGTCGAGGCCGAGCACTTCCAGCTTGCGGCGCACGAGTTGCGCGGCCTCCACAATGCGGTCGAACTCGCAGCCGTGCGGGTCCAAGTCGATCAGGATGTAGTCGGGATTGTCCAGCGACCCGATGCGGCTCATGGCCGGGTTCTGATCGATGCATCCCAGGTTCGCGAGATACAGCAGCGTGGCGCGGTTGTCGCAGACCACGAAGTGAGTGGGCTCGTCGCGCTCGTGGAAGGCAATGGCCTCGGTGCGCAGCCAGTCGGGAAAGCTGCCCGGCGCGTCCTTCTGGAAGAAAAACTCGCCCTCGATGCCGTCGGGATAACGCTTGAGCGACAGCGGACGGTCGCGCAGATACGGCACCAGCAGATCGGCGACCGCGTCGTAGTAATTAATGAGGTCGCGCTTGGTGTAGCCCTCGCGCGGATAGAACACTTTGTTCAGATTGGTGAACTTGAGCCGTTGTCCGTCCACCACCAGGAAAACTTCCGCCGGTTTGCCGGTGAGCAGCGGAGGCCGCACGGACTGCGGCGACGCAACGGGTTCGTCTTCCTCCATGGCTGCGGGTGCGACGGCCGCGGCGCTCTCTCGCACGCACTCCTTGGGGCTGATATCGGGACGAAGGCCGACGAACACCGGTGCACGCAGCCGGTCGTCGTGCGTCCAGGAAGCGAAGCGCACCGTACATACCACTTCGGGCCGCACCCAGGTCACCAGGTCGCCGAGTTCTTTGTGCGCGTCGAGGAACGGGCTGGAGGCTGTGACCAGCGGCTTCAGGCGCTGGTGTACGAGGTCGAGCAAGGACTGGTCGAAGCCGGAACCCACGTTGCCCGCCCACAGCAGGCTGTCTCCGTCGTAATGCCCGAGAACCAGGGCGCCGAAAGGTTCGCGTTCGCCCTTGGTCCATCCGCAGATCACGAACTCCTGCTGGCTGAAGATCTTGATCTTCATCCAGTCCTTGGAGCGGCGCGATTCGTAACGGCTCAGCGCGCGCTTGGCGACGATGCCCTCGAGCCCCGTCTGGCGCGCGGCGGCCAGCAGTTCAGCGCCATTGCCGACGAAGTTTTCCGAAAATCGCACCAAAGTCCCCGGCTTGAGGATCCCCGCCAGCACGCGTTTGCGTTCGGTGAGCGGGACGTCGCGCAGATCGTAGCCGTTGTAATAGATCAGATCGAAGGCGAACAGGGTGATGGGCGCGGAGCGCGCCAGCGTGGCCGCCGACTTCGCGCCCGCCATCATGCGCGGCTGCAGCAGGCTGAAGCTGGGGCGGCCCTGCTCGTCGAGCACCACGATCTCTCCGTCCACAATGGCGGTGTCCGCGGCCAGCGATTCGGGCAGCGCGGCCAGTTCCGGATAGGTCTGCTGCATGACGGTGCCGTTGCGGGAGATGAGTCGGACGCCACCCTTGTCCACGAAGCACAGCGAGCGTACACCGTCCCACTTCACTTCGTAGATCCACTCAGCGCCCTCGGGCAGGGTGTCCGAGGAAAAGGCCATCATGGGCCGCAGTTCTTCGGGCTTGGGCATGGGTGCCTGCTTGGCGCCGGGAAGCAGCGCCGGATCCACGCCGCCGCGATGGACGCTGCGCAGGTCGTCTTCGGCATCCCAACCGGGTTTCGCGGCGAAGTCCTTCTTCTTGATGAGCAGCCATTCGTTTTTCTTGCTGTTCTTCAGCCGGACCAGGGCGAACTCGCCCATCAGTTTTTCGCCGTGCAGGCGGAACTTGAGGTCGCCGCGCTGCCATTGCTCGGCCGGAGATTTGTCGCCGGCCCACTCGTAGGTGCCACGGTCCCACAGCAGCACGCTGCCCGCGCCGTAGTTGCCCTCAGGGATGGTCCCCTCGAACTCGCCGTACTCCATGGGGTGGTCTTCCACATGCACCGCCAGGCGCTTCTCTGCGGGATCGAGCGTGGGGCCTTTGGGAACGGCCCAGGAGCGGAGGACGCCGTCCATTTCCAGGCGCAGGTCGTAGTGCAGTCGGCGGGCGCTGTGCCGCTGGATGTAGAACCGGTTGCCGCGGATCTCCGCAGGCGCCTCGACCGGCTTGGGTTCGGGGGTCTTGTCGAAGGTGCGCTTGCGGCGGTATTCAGTCAGTGACATGGTTAATACTTGAATATGTACTAAGTTGTATGATATTTACCTGATTCTGCCCCCGAATCTTCTGCCCGGATATGAGGACCCATGGCGAGCACGGTATGGAAAGGACATCTTACTTTCGGTCTGGTATCGCTTCCTGTCAGATTGTATAGCGCAGCCCGCAGCGAAACCGTCGGTTTCAACCAGCTCCATAAAGAGGACAACTCCCGCGTCAAGCAGGTGCTGTACTGCCAGCTCGAGGACAAGCCCATCGAGCGCACGGAGATCGTGAAAGGCTTCGAGTACGAGAAGGGCCGCTATGTGGTCATCGAGGACGAGGAAGTCAAGAAAGTCGCTCCCAAGACCGCCAAGACCATGGAGATCCTGGAATTCGTGAAGGCCGCGGACGTGGATCCCATCTACTACGAAAGCTCGTATTACATGGCGCCCGACGACGCCGGGGAAAAGCCCTATGCCCTGCTCTTCGAAGCCATGCGTCGCAGCGGATTCATGGCACTGGCCAAGGTGGCCATGCATAACCGCGAACACGTGGTGATTCTGCGGCCCAGCGGTAAGGGCATCCTGATGCACACCATGTATTACCCCGACGAGATCCGCAAGGTGGATGAGTTCCGCACGGATGTCTCGCTGGTCAAGGACAAGGAGCTGGAACTGGCCAACACGCTCATCGAGTCGCTGGCCGGCGAATTCCAGCCGGAAAAATACAAAGACGACTACCGCGAAAACCTGAAGGCCATGATCCAGGCCAAGGTGGACGGCAAGGAGATCGTCGAGACGCCCGCGCCCCAGCACTTGGCACCGGTGATCGACATCCTCGAAGCCCTGAAGATGAGCCTGGCTAAGAAGCCCGCGCACTCCGCAGCCGAACCAGCCGCTAGGGAGGCGAACGGCGGAAGTAAGAAGAAAGCGGGAAGAGGGTAGGGACAGGTCTCAGGTCTCAGGTCTCAGGTCCCAGGTCTCAGGTTTCGGGTTTCAGGGTTGAAACTAAGGTCTCCGTCAATTCTCGCGCTCAGTCCGTCTTAAAGTTTGTCATCCCGAGCGGAGGCGCGCAGCGCCGTAGTCGAGGGATCTTGGTTTTGCCGCCTCTCGTTCGCTCTTCGCACAATCTCCCCGAAGTCGATCACCTGACCCCATTCCCGGCTTAGGTCGTCCCACCTCGGATTCACGGACTCGATCAGTACGACTTCTTCTTCCGGCTCCACCGCTTGATCTGTTTCTCGCGGGCGATCGCGCTGTTCACATACTGAAAGGGCTCGACATAGACGAGCCTGTTGAGGTTGTATCGTGCCGTATAGGAATCTGGGTCGAGCTTTTCCTTATGCTCGGCGTGCCGGCGCTCAATCGAATTGCATATGCCGGTGTACCGAGGATGGCGCGAAGCAGGTGGTCAGGATGTAAACGAAGTGTCGATGATCGGTCATTGCAAAACCGAGATCCCTCGACTTCGCGCTCCTTCCCCCGCTCCGCGGGGTCAGTCACACTCCGCTCGGGATGACAGCTCTACTGAGGCGGCGCGTGTGTACGCTCACCCATCGGCATGGCAGCTCAATTCTCAATCGTCAATCTTCAATCGTCAATCGGCTACTGCAACTCCTCTTTCACCGCCGCCCCGCTCAACTTGCGCTGCACCATGTGGTCGGCCAGGCGCAGGATGCGCTGCGCCGCTTCCTCACAGGAAACGCCGCGGGTGTGAATATTGGAGACGAGGTTGCGCTGGGCGTCGGTGTGCCCGGCGCGCGGGTGGTAGGCCATGTAAGCGGAGAGACTTTCGGCCGTGGCCAGGCCGGGCCGTTCGCCGATCAGCAGCACGACCACCTCGGGATTAAGCAGGTCGCCGATGTCGTTGAGCACGCCCACTCGGCAGTGTCGGATGACGAACGTCTGTCCCACGCGCCAGCCCCGCGGCACCGCGCCTTCGACCAGCAACGGCAGAAGGTGCGGCACCTGGGACACCACAGCGGTCGAAGACAATCCGTCGCCGATGACGATCTGTAGACCCGCGCTGCCCGGGCATTTTCTTGCGACCTCTTCGCGCGCGGCGTCGCTCAAACGCCGGCCCAGGTCGGGACGCATCAGGTAGTCAGTCTTGCTGGAGGCGCCCGTAGAGACTTCGAAGAGCGCGAAGCGCGCGAGGAATTCCGGTCCGAAATCGCGAGCGAGATCGAGTTCTGTGCGAACGGCGTCCACGGCGGCAGCGTGGTCGCGGCGCAATTCGAGTTGCGTGTCCGTACGATAAGAACCGCCGGTGCGTCCTACAAGCAATCGCGCGGGAGTGCGCGCGGGGATGGCGGTGAACAGGCCCGAAAACTCGAGTTCGGGGGCAGGCACACGTGTGAGTGCACGCCGCGGGTGGTTCTTGTCGGCTGGAGGCGGCGTCTTCATCGCGGCTCGGCGGTATCGGCTTCGCCGCGCGGCGACAGCCAGAACCAGCGGAAGCGCGCACTGGCTCCCTGGGCGCCTCCGCAGGTCAGGGCGACGCGCACGCCGCGGTCGGCGGGCGGCAGGTAATCGCCTTCCAGTTCTTCGCCCACATCGCGCCAGGTTGTGCCGTCGGTACTGACGGCGAACTGGAAGCGGTGGCCGTTGCGCGCGGTCATGCGCAGGCGCAGCTCGCCGGTACCCAGGAAGTCGAGCGATTCCAGCGTGACGTGCTGCTTGCGGAAGCGTTTCCACACCGTGATCCTGCCGCCGCCGTAGGCTACGCCGACGGCGTGCCCGGAATCGCCGTAGGCAGCCAGGCCGGCCACGGCGCCGTAGGCCAGCCCGGGCGTTTCCACCAGCGTGGTGGCAACGTAGTCTCCGGTGGAGGCGCCGCGCGCCAGCACCGCTCCCAGAACGTCGGCAGCGGCGGAAGGCAGCGGGCTGAGGATCAGACCCGGTTGCTGGCTTCCAGCGAGCGAAACATTCGGGCGATTGTCGATCGGCCACTGCCAGCCTTCGCGCAGGTTCTCGGAGTTGAAGTCGTCGAACAGGAAGCCGGGTTTTTGCTGCACGGCGCCCAACGGTGAAACCGCGCGCGTCCCCGGCCCTTGCCCGCGATTGATCACCGGCCAATCAGCGGTCCAGGTGATGGGGTCGAGCAGGCCCTGGCGGCCGACGTAAACCGATTCGTCCGCGCCATACGCGTGGTAAAGCAGAAAATCCCGGCCGGACGGATCGCTGACCACGCTGCCGTGTCCCGGGCACTTCCACGTGCCGTTACCGGCAAGGATGGGATTCGCGGGATTTTTCTTCCACGACCCCAGCAGCTTGCGGGAACGCGCCACACCCAGCGCGGAGTTGCACTGCTGTCCGCAACAGCCACCGCCGGAGTAGAACAGATAGAACCATCCGTTGCGACGGACGACAAACGGCCCCTCGACGAGATTGCGTTCCCAGGACGCATCGTTGCGGATGAGCCGCTTCTTCGATCCCACCAGGCGCGTGCCGGAAGGGTCGAGCGGCTGCGCCCAGATGGGAGTGGGTTTGTTGCGGAGGTTGCCGTTTTCTTTCCACAGCAGATAACGTTGACCGCTTTCGTCGGTGACCACAGCACCGTCCACCGCTCCCGGTTCGTGGCACACCAGCGGTCCGTGGTCGAGGTAGGGTCCGACCGGCTGGTCCGACGACGCCACCGCTATGCACAGCGGCCCGCCGCGCTGCCGGGCAGTGTAATAGATGAAGTAGCGGCCGTTGCGCTCGGCGATTTCCGGTGCCCGGTAATTGCCCGCCGACCAGCGCGGCGGCCCCGAAGGAAATACATGCCCGGCAAGCTGCCAGTTCACGAGATCGCTCGAACGCAGCAAGGGAAAGTGCGGCGCCCACTCGGAACTGGTGGTGGCGGCCCAGTACTCGTCGCCAACGCGAATGATGGATGGGTCGGGAAAGTCGCCGGCCAGCACGGGATTGGTGTAGGTGACCTCGTCGGGCGCAGCGGTTGCGCCGGACACAACACCACAAAGCAAGATGAGAAATGCAAAATGAAAAATGAAAAATGCAACAGTGAGCCGAGAGGAATGCGCCATGACGGCTGCGCCTTTCATTTTGCATTTTTCATTTTGCATTTTGCATTGCCTCTTCCAGTCCCGCCACCAAACGCTTGCGCAGTGCGGGCTTGGGCATGACGGGTTGCTGGTCGCGGTAGAGGCCCGTCTCCTCCAGCCACGCCAGGAACTCAGGCGCGGGACGCAGCCCGAACGTCCGGCGCACGGCCAGCGCGTCGTGAAAACTTGTGGACTGGTAGTTCAGCATCACATCGTCGGCACAAGGGACGCCCATGAAATAGTTACAACCCGCGGCGGCCAGCAGGAACATGAGGTTATCGGCCGAGTTCTGGTCCGCAGCGGCGTGGTTGGTGTAGCAGACATCGCAGCCCATGGGCAAGCCCAGCAGTTTGCCCATGAAGTGGTCTTCCAGACCGGCGCGTATGATCTGGCGCTCGTCGTAAAGATATTCCGGCCCGATGAAACCCACGACGCTGTTGACGAGGAACGGATCGAAGGCACGGGCCACGCCATAGGCGCGGGCTTCGAGCGTGAGTTGGTCCACGCCGTGATGGGCGTCGGCGCTGAGCGCGCTTCCCTGCCCGGTCTCAAAGTACATCACGTTATCGCCCACCCAGGCCACGTCGCGCTGCTTATGATGCTC
>JBOGLL010000305.1:0-3495 GCA_050746065.1 Terriglobales bacterium
GGTGTAGAGCATGAGTCCGACGGCCAGGGCCACGACGATCAGGACAAGTGCGTTGCGGTTCACAGGAACCCCTTAACCAGCCATTGGAACACAGGCATTTCGTTCAGCCATCCAGCGAGCAGTGTAAACCGGCGGGTGAAGACCAGGGCCCCCACCGCGATGAGCAGCACTCCGCTGGCGATCTCCACCTTGTTCAGATGCGGGCGGAAGCGGGTGTAGAACTCAAGGAAGCGGTCAATCCCCAGCGAAGTAAGCAGAAACGGCACGGCCAGACCGAGCGAGTACACCGCGAGCAGTCCCACGCCCTGAAGCACATTTTCCTGCGAGCCGGCAAAGGCAAGGATGGTGGCCAGGATGGGCCCGATGCAGGGCGTCCATCCGAAAGCGAAGGCGAAGCCCACGGCGAAAGCGCCCCAGGGGCTCGAGCCTCCCTTGACGTTGTGCAGGCGCTTGTCGGTGTAGAGGAAATTGAGCTTGAAGATGCCGGTGAGATGCAATCCGAAGATGATGATGACGATGCCGGCCACACGCGTGAGGATGGGGTAGTAATCCCGGGCGAACTGGCCCACGGTGGTGGCCACCGCTCCCAGCGCGATGAACACCAGGGAAAACCCAAGAATGAACATCAGCGAGTTGAGCATGAGGGCGCTGAGCAGCTTGCGCTCCTGCGTCTTCAGCTCCTCGACGCCGACGCCGGAAATCAGCGACACGTATCCCGGTACCAGCGGCAGGACGCAGGGCGAGAGGAACGACACCAGGCCGGCGATGAACGCCGCGATGGGAAGTGGAAGGCTCGACATCTGTCTCTATTCTATCAACCGGTGGCACCGGGTCTGTGTGGCGCCGGGTCTTTGACCCGGCGCACAAGGCGGTTCAAAGGATTGTTCAAAGGATTGGATGTGCGAAGTGGACGGAGGTTACTGGGCCGGGTCAGAGACCCGGCCCCACACAATAAGGAGCGACCCCCACAGGAAACTAGCGCAGCCCGCTCCAGCCTTCGGCGATGACGATGGAGTTCCCCGGGTTCTGCTGGTCGAACTTGACCGACGCGGGGAAGCCGACGCGAAACGCCGACAGGTCGAGGGCATGGCGGAAGAGGGTGACGTCCTGCGAAGCCTCGTAGTCCACCCCGCCGACGCTGTACTGGTAGACGAGAAGTTGGACGCTGCCGTGGTCGGTTGCCATCTCGTGCGCGTCAATCACGGTGCCGTCGGTGATGCGGCCAATGGTGTGCAAACGCTGGCGGCGCTCGCGCTCGATCTGTTCGGGAGTCTTGCGGCGGCTGCGCACCCACAGCCAGACGCCAATCGCCGCGGCCAGGATCCCGACGGCGGTCAGCGGATAGATAAAGATAGGATCCATGAGTGCGGCTAGCTAAAAATCGTCTCGCAATGCACTAACCAGATCCTCTACCGGGGCTAAAGCCCATCCCTCATCTGCTGCTAACGCGGGGTGGCCCTTCGGCCAGCCTGGGCTAAAAGCCCAGGCCTACCGAGCCCCGCTCTCCCACCTATCGGCCGGCGGCGACGGAGTCCTCGACCCGGGCCTTCTCCCAGTCCTTCAGGAACTGTTCCAGGCCGCGGTCGGTGAGCGGATGCTTGAACATCAGGTCGAGCACCTTGAAGGGGAGCGTGGCCACGTGCGCGCCGGCCAGCGCCGCCTCCACCACATGCAGCGGATGGCGCAGGGACGCTGCCAGCACCTGGGTGCGGTAGTCGTAGTTCTTGTAGATCTGCACGATGGTGCGGACGATGTCCATGCCCACGTGGCTGATGTCGTCCAGGCGGCCGACGAACGGGCTCACGTACGTAGCGCCGGCCTTGGCCACCAGCAGCGCCTGGTTGGCCGAGAAGCAGAGCGTGAGGTTGGTGCGGATGCCTTCTCCGGAAAGCCGCTTGCACGCCTTCAGCCCTTCGCGCGTGGTGGGCAGCTTGACGACCACGTTGCGGTGCCAGGTGACGTAGTCGTGGCCCTCGCGCAGCATGCCTTCGGTGTCCGTGGCCACCACTTCCACGTTCACCGGGCCGTCCACGGCGTCGCAAATCTCGAGGATGGTCTCGCGGAAGGGTTTGCCCTCTTTGGCGACCAGCGACGGATTGGTGGTAACGCCGTCCAGGATGCCCAGCGAAGCGGCTTCCCGGATCTCCTTCAGGTTGGCGGTATCGAGAAAGAATTTCACGGCGGCTCCTCGTGCGTCATTCGTCCATCACAGTGTTGCGCAGCGTGCCCACGCCTTCCACGGTGACCTCGACCACGTCTCCGGCGGCCAGCGGCCCCACCCCCGCAGGCGTGCCCGTGGCGACCAGATCGCCGGGAAGCAAGGTCATGACGCGGGAGATGTAGCGGATTATAGCATCGAGCGGAAAAATGAAATCGCGCGTGTTTCCCTGCTGGCGCACGGCGCCATTGACGCGGGTCGTGACTTCCACGCCCGCCCAGGGATCAGGGGCGTTGCTGACGATCGGGCCCACAGGACAGAAGGTGTCAAAGCCCTTGGCGCGCGTCCAGGGAGCATTCGGAGTCTGCAGATCGCGGGCGGTGACGTCGTTCAGTGCGGTATACCCGAAAATGTACGGGCGTACGTCTTCGCTGTCGCCCAGATTGCGGCAGCGGCGGGCGATGACCAGAGCCAGCTCGCCTTCGAAGTCCACACGCTGCGATACGTTCGGCCGGCGGATCACGCCGCGGGGATCGAGCAGCGAGGACGGCGGCTTGAGGAAAAACAAGGGCTCCGACGGCACGGGATGGTTGAGCTCAGCAGCGTGGTCGCGGTAATTGCGGCCGACGCAGACGATCTTCGAAGGCTCGACCGGCGCCATCAGGTCGGCAGCGTCGAGCGCGATGGGCTGAGACAGAGTGCGCATCACCGGCGGCGGCGCACCCGCCGACCGCTCGGCGAAGGGTGGTGAGATGAGGGCAGTGATGGCGTCCACCTCGCCCACCACTTCCACCACACCGTAGCGCGGGCCATCGGAAGAATCGAAGCGGCAATATTTCATCAAAAGTCAGCCTCCAGCAGTCAGCATTCAGCACTCAGTCCTGGCAACTAGGCCTGGTACCTCAACCGGCGCTCCTGCTCACAAGAACGGGAATGTCTCCTCTCCACAACCAGGGATATGGCTCGAGAGCAGCAGCCAAGCCTGGGCCCAGAGTCCGGTTCTGCTATGGCACGGTTTCACGGGTCTCACCGGATTTCGCACTCTCGTTACCGCGCAAATCTACGGCAGAAACAGAATAAAGGTAACTCTGGCCCCGCTCGATCTGGACATCCCGGAAAGCAGGCGCTTTCACCAGTTCCGCATTGATCTTGTGCGACGGGCCGAATTCACCGGGATCGCCCGCAGAAGCCGCGCGCCGGTGCGGCGCTACGGGATCGCGGCGATAGACGTTGTAGCCGCCGAGGTCGGCGTCGGCGCCGGGAGTCCAGGTGAGGTCAATGAAGCCTTGCGCGGCCGCGGCGAACACCGCCTGCACGTTTTGCGGGATGGCGGGCGG
>JBOGLL010000306.1:0-3821 GCA_050746065.1 Terriglobales bacterium
GGGGTTAAACGAGAAGCGCCGGCCCGCGAGGGCCGTGCTGCAGCTCCCTGGGACGTCATCGCGCAGGCCGCCAAACCGTCAGCGAGATCGTCCGTTTAACCCCGTCCTGCTTCTGGTACCGTTTCTCCTCCAAATCCAAAGGCACTGCTTCCCTGATTCATACGCCGCCGCCCGCCGGGAAGTTCCCTGCATTGACGGTCAGCCTGTCGAAACATTGGACGAGTCCTGCACGGCAAGGTGAGCACTCGTCAGCACCGCTCCCTATCGGATGCGAAAGAGCGCTCGGGCGGTTGTGCAATCACGGCACGCCCCTTGACCTTCGTCACGCGGAGATGCGCTCTCGTCCCAGCGGAACTACGGGCGCTTCCCCGGGCGGATTGCAAAAATGGTTTCGCTTTGTTGACATCCCGCCATGAAAGGGCGCGGCTCGGTAGGTCTGGCTTCAGGGCCCGACTCGCAGAGCGACCGCGCCGTTCCGGGCCTATCACAAACCTTGTCATCCCGAGCCACGCCGACTGATCCCGCTTTGCGGGAGAAGGAGGGTGAGCGAGGGATCTGCTTTTCTTGCCCGTTCTCCCGATTCACGGACCCTCTACGCCCAGGAGGATGTCAACAGAGCCAGACCAGCTCTAGCCCCGAGCGCGGTAGTACTCCAGCGCGGCTCCCCAGGAGGAAAGGCGAAACAGCCAGCGCAGCCAGAACAGGAGTTGAGCCACCAGAAACCACAAGAGGATAGCTGCGGGCCGGTCCTGCGGGAAGTAGCGCGCGAATGCGGCATAGCCCGCGATGGCGAGGGTGGTGAGCGAACCCAGCGCAAGGTACATGGTAAGAACCGAAGGTAAGCGTCGAAGTACGAATCCGGCTGCCTGCCCCAGCGTCGCCAGTATGGACTCGCGCTGCCGGACCACCATATCGGCCCGCGCGTACTCCACCAGCAGGTTCACCAGCATCACGGACGCGAAGAGCAACGCTACGCGAACCAGATTCAGGCGGAAGTGCCACGCCTCTCGCGTCGAGTCCTCGAACCACCGCTCGAGCTGCTGGACGGCGAGGTCGTTCCAGATCCAGAAGGCCGTGAAGTACAGCGCCGACGCAATCAGCGCCAAACGCGCGAAGCGCGTGAAGTACTTGCCCACGCCCCGCCCGAACGCGTGCAGGCGTGCTCCCTCGCCGCCGGCTAACACTTCGTAGGCGCCGGCGGATAGCACGGTGTTGAGCGCAAGGAACAGAATGCCGGCATAGACGACGGCGATAGAAAAACTTTTTAGAAAGGCTTCGTAGGCGATCTGGAACTCGGTCAGCCAGGCGGCACTGAATCCGCGCGCCAGTTCCTCGCCCACGGCGCTGCGGCCCACATGGTCGGCGATGGCGGAATGCATGGGCGCGGCCACGGCTGCGGCCAGCAGCAAATGGCATCCGAAGAACAGGAACACCATCCACTGGGCGCGCCAGGTGGCGGCAAGTCCGGTTGAGATTGCGCGAGCAACAGTCATGTGTGGCGCCGGGTCTTTGACCCGGCGCTCGAGCTACGAAAACAACGAAAGCGCCATCAGCACGTTCTGGATCCACACCACCCACCGCAGATACCACTTGTCGGCGGCCAGCCCGACGGGTTCAGCCAGGGCGGTGTTGTCCGTGCGCGGAACTTCCAGCTTCCACACGAAGCTGCGATCGATTTCCGCCGCCACGATGCGTGGCCGCCCCGTGTACTTGAACTTCGCCCAGCGATACTGGCCGTCCCAGACCTCGGCCGCCTCAGTGCCGTCGGCAAAGCGCACGCGAACCACCACCGGGAAACGCATCTCGCCCAGTCGGCGCACCAGGACTTCCGACTCGATGCGGTTTGCGCTTTCCGGAGAGCGCAGCTCCAGCTTGCCGTTGCGATCGAAGAACCCGGCGCGGTCCGGCGCTTCGCCGGAAGTGAAGGAAACCGAATAGTTCAGGTGGTCGGTGCCGAACACGGTCTGGTCAAAGAACCATTTCAGGTCGCGGCCGGAGACTTCCTGCACCGTCTCCATGAAGTCGCGGGCGTCAGGATGGCGGAAGCGCCAGCGCTGGTGGTAGGTGCGGATGGCTCGCGGCCAGGCGTCGCCCAGCAGCGCTTCCAGCGTGTGCAGCGTGAGTTCCGGCTTCGCGTAGGCCTGCGCCTGATAGCTGCGCCGGCTGAGCATTTCCCAGGCATTGCGCTGCATGGAGTCCGAACGCGCGTTGTCCCAGTAGCGCCGCGTGCGCCCGTAACGCTGATGAAGCGGGATCCACTCCCAGAACTGGCCAACGCCCACGTCCTCCACGCCGCGCCACGGATAGCGCGGCACCGGGATCTTCAGCCACGCCCGCCCGGGGATGGGTATGCCGCCCACCACGTCGTCGCCACTCAACCTGCCGAGCGGACGCTCGTATGCGTAGTTGGGGCCATACACACGCTCCAGCACTTTGGACGTGGAATAGGTGTTGATGCCTTCGTCGAGCCAGGCGTCTTCGAACTCGTTGTTGGCCACGAGGCCGTACCAGTACTGATGGCCGAACTCGTGCACGGTCACGCTCTCCGGCCCATAGTACAGGCTGCGCTCGCCGGGCCAGTACTCGGTGCCCGCAGTAATAAAGGTTGGATACTCCATACCCTCGGCGCCTTCGCCTCCAAAGGGCGCGTCCACCACCGTGATCACGTCGTAGGGATACCGGCCGTACATCAGACCAAACCACTTGATGGCGGCAAACGTGGCCCGGAAGTGACGTTCCGCCTGGGCTTCATTCTCGCGCTGGAGAAAAAGGATGACCTTCACATCGCCCAGGCGGACTTCCTCGGGCGTCGCTCCGGTCTTGCGCGCCCATTCTTCCACTTCCTGCGCGCTCACCTGCTCGGCGGCGCGGAACATGCGCTCCAGCTTCACCGCGTCACGCGCCGGCTGCGCCGTCCACGCGAAGTCGTGGACGTCCTCCTGATAGTAGTTGTACGTGGTTGTGCCGTTGCCGTTGTCTTTTCGGCTGCGCTCCACTCCGGTCGCGGCCAGCGTGTAGTCCGAAGGTACCGTTAGGTCTACGTCGAACACGCCGAATTCGGCGTAGAACTCGGTGTTGCTGTGGAACTGGTGCGTGTTCCATCCGCCGCGCGTGCGATGCCGCTCGCCTGCGGCTTCGTACACTCCAAGCTTGGGAAACCACTGCGCCACGAAGAAGAAATCATCATGGAAGCCGGTGCGCGCAAACACGTGCGGCAGCTTCGACGTCCACTCGATTTCGATCCGTACGCTCCCACCCGGCCGTACCGCAGTCTTCAGCGGCACGCGCATCACCGTTTGGTCGTCGGGATTGCCGTCGTCGGGCTGGATGTACTCGATCGCCGAGGTCAGGTCCTCACCGTCCACCTTGAGGGAATGGATCTGCTCATAGCCCCAGGCATCCGTATTCGACCGAAATCGCACACGGCGGCTTTCCGCGCCGCCCTCGCGCATGAACGTGGAGTAGGTGTTCTTGAACGCGTTGAGGTAGAGATGGAACTGCAGGTCAGGAATCGCGTCCGTGGAATGGTTCCGCCAGACGATAACTTCGCTGCCGCGCACCGTCCTCGCCGCCGGGTCGAGCGTGGCCCGGATTTTGTAACGAACAATGGGGTCGGGAATGTATTTGGCCGCCGCTGGCAGCGAAACCAGCAGCATCAGGCAGCAGAGCAGTCGCGTGCGCAAGGTGAACTCCGAGCGCGGATTGTACTGGCGCAAGAACTAGAGGTAAAGGGGAGACGAGTTTCGGTAGTGGTCTAGTTTGAAGATTTGGGAGGTTTACCGGCTTGCGCCGCCATCCCGGCAACACGCGCTGGGTAGGCC
>JBOGLL010000307.1:0-6514 GCA_050746065.1 Terriglobales bacterium
GCAGGCTCATCGCGAGGAGCAGCAACGCAGGCAGGAAGACGCCGGGAAATCCATGGTCCAGTGATGGGTGGCGAGCCGCCCAGTCAGAATGTCCGCCACGTGCAGCAAGGCGTGGCCGGTAAAGAAAGCGGTGATGGCAATGTGTAGACCGTAGGGGAAGCCACGAGCGAGCCCCGTCATGATTGCCGCGCCTACGATGAGGTAGCAGATGCCGTAGTCGCGCACCAGGTGCGGGTTGAGCGGGCCGGTGTCGGTCGCGCCGGGAATGGTCGCAAACCAATGCGCGGGCACCGCCAGCATCCACAGACCGTTGACGACGGAACCGGCGCCGAGCACGGTGTAGATGGAGCGGGCCCAGGGCCTGGGATGCATCAACCCTTGACCTTGGTCATCCCAAGCTTTGAAAGAGGCCCTTCAACCTTGGCTTTGTCATCCCGAGCGGAGCCCGCCGCGGCGGGCGCAGTCGAGGGATCTTGGTTTTTCTGCTTTCTCCACGCCTTCCTCACGATTTCTTCGAAGTCAATCGGCTGGCCCCACTCCCGGCTCAGGTCATCCCATTTCGGATTCACGGATTCGATCAGCGCCACTTTCTTGGCGCGCGACCAACGCTTGACCTGTTTCTCACGAGCGATGGCGTTCCTGTTGTATTGGAAGCGTTCGAAGTAGACGAGGCGGTTGAGTCCGTATCGCGCTGTGTAGGAGTCGGGATCTGCCTTTTCCTTATGTTCCGTGTGCCGCCACTCCAGTGAATTGCACATTCCAGTGTAGAGCGGGTGCCGTGAGCAATTGGTCAGGATGTTAGACGGAATATTGGTGCTCTCGCATTCAAAACCAAGATCCCTCGACTGCGGCACTGCGCGCCTCCGCTCGGGATGACAGAGCCTAGAAGTTGCTCAGACTAGCGGCTCTCCTAAAGACGCTTATCTTCGCTGTGCCTTGGCCGCTTCCACTGCCACTGGTCCAGGCGCGGCCTGCGCCTTCTCAGGACCGACCAGGCCCACGGCCTTGCGCACGTCGGCTTCCAGGCGCGCGAAGATATCCTTGTTGTCGCGCAGGAACTGTTTGGAGTTTTCGCGGCCCTGGCCCACGCGCTCGCCTTTGTAGCTGAACCAGGTGCCCGATTTCTCCACAATGTTGTGGATCACCGCCAGGTCCAAGGCGTCGCCTTCGCGGGAAATGCCCTCGCCGTACATGATGTCGAACTCAGACTCGCGGAAGGGCGCGGCCACTTTGTTCTTCACCACCTTCACCTTGGTGCGCGAACCCACCACCGCATCGCCTTCCTTGATGGCGGCGATGCGCCGGATGTCGATGCGCACGGAAGAGTAAAACTTCAGCGCCCGGCCGCCGGTGGTGGTTTCCGGGTTGCCGAACATGACGCCGATCTTCTCCCGGATCTGGTTGATGAAAATGAGGCAGGTGCGCGATTTGGAAACGATGGCGGTCAGTTTACGCAGCGCCTGCGACATCAAGCGCGCATGCAGACCCACATGGCTGTCGCCCATTTCGCCGTCGAGTTCGGCCTTGGGAACCAGCGCGGCTACCGAGTCCACCACCAGCACGTCGATGGCGCCCGAGCGGACCAGGGCTTCGGCGATCTCCAGCGCCTGCTCGCCGTAGTCGGGCTGCGAGACCAGCAGGTTGTCCACATCCACTCCCAGCTTCTTGGCGTAGCCGGGGTCGAGCGCGTGCTCGGCGTCCACGAAAGCCGCCATGCCGCCCGTCTTCTGTGCTTCGGCGATGACTTGCAGCGCGATCGTGGTCTTGCCCGAAGACTCCGGGCCGAAGATCTCGACCACGCGTCCGCGCGGGAAGCCGCCCACACCCAACGCCGCGTCGAAGCTGATCGCACCCGTGGAGATCACCGCGATGGGGACCACCGCTTCCTTCGTCCCCAGGCGCATGATCGAGCCTTTACCGAACTGCTTTTCAATTTGCGCCAGCGCCAGATCTATCGCGCGGGTCTTCTCTGTCTGCGGGTCTGCCATGTCGTCTCCTTAAAGATCTCCGACTTCGATTGCGAAGGTCGAATTATAGGAACCAAACCCGGTCTGCCGGACCGAAACCTTCGATTTGTTCCGAATCCCGAACAGGTCGCAGCCGGTCCATAAAGGCGCATTATACATAGTTAGATCGCTTATGGCGAATAAAAAGCGAATCAGGCCGTTGGGAACCACCTAAGGCACGCTCCCTACCGCTTTAGCAGGTCCACCGGCTCCCGCACATCGCTCACGCGGAAGTGTTTCGCCAATGCCGGGTACTTGCGGGCCACGGCCTGATACATCTCCCAAGCGATGTTCCGGTAGGAAAAGTGCCCCGCCGGTGTCGTCCGCAGCTCGGAGATGTAGACCGCCTCCGCAAAGTCCATCTTGAACAGAGTGCGCTTGCGGAAGGCCAGCGGGATGAGGTATTGCGCGCTCTCCGCGGCCTCAGGAAACGAGCGGGCCGCCAGCTTCGCGACGGTGTCGGCCGTGCGCCGCATAGATGCGTCGTAGCGTTGGCGCAACCCGGCGCCGCCGATGTCCTCAGGCACGTCATAGCCGTGACGCGTCGTATACGCCTGGTCGATCTGGATGCAGCGGCGGTGGCGGTGTAAGTCGCGGTAACCGCCGATGTCCATCAGGACGTCGAAGCGGAAACGCTGCCCGGAGCAGAACTCGCGCAATAGCTCATCGTGCTTGCCGCGGTGCCGCGTACCCAGGTCCACAATCTCTTCGCGCCGGGCAGCATCGAGGGCTTCCACCCGCTTGCGGATCTGTTTGTACGGATAATGGCAGTGCGCATAGAGCAGCGTGGTTGCCAGTTCGATCTCCAGCGGATCGTCATCCAGCAACTCGACGGGATTGACCATGGAGGCCTCGGCATCTTTCATGAGCTCGGCGGCAGCCTGACGTAACTCGCTCCGGGTCTCAGTCGTGTAGGGATTCGCCTCGGCATACTTGACCAGCGTGGGAGCGGCGCGAACTTCCTTCAGTAGTTCCTGTGCGGCACGCTCGCCCAGTTGGGGATCGCGCGCGCGGATTTCCTCCACCAGTTGCCGCACGGTATCGTGCGTTGCGTTGTACACCGGCTCGCGCGCAGCGGCCTTCAGCCGCTCTCCCATGCGCCGGACTTCGGCATGCGTGTGCGAAAGCAGACGCGCGATCTGGGTCTCGAGCGTGCGCGCATTCACGATCTGTCCCAGCGACGTGTTCGTGGCCAGGGGCAGAAAGTAGCGCGACAGGTCGAAGGCGCGGGCGCGCAGCGTGCGTTCGTAGGCCTCCTGCTTCATTTCCGCGGGACGCGGCGTGCGCTCTTCCAGGTAGCGCCACATGCCTTCGGAGAAGGTTTCGTATTCTCGGAACAGGAACTCGATGGTCTCGCGGTAAAGCCGCACGGCTTCTTCGTCGCCGCCGAAGTCGGGCGTGTACCAGCCGCTCTTCTTGAAGTCCTGATAGCGCGTGGAGCGCTCCTGTCCGTCCCAGCGCTGCTCGTCGGCCACGGCGATCGCCGCGAGGATGGAGAGCTTCTCGATGGCCAGCGCCACGTGCGCCAGGTCGGCAATGGAGCGGTGTCCGTACTGGAAATAGAAGGTGTTGAGGAATTTCTCTGCCTTCTGCTCGTTGATCTCCTTCAGCGACTCGCGCATGGAGAGCGCCGAGCGCGAGTACTTGGCCATGGCGTAGGCCTGTACCTCGGGCTCTACGCCGTACACGGCGAAAACGTCCGTGGCGGGTTCCTGAGTTGTGGCCTGCGCGGCGGCCGGCTGCCGCGTTTCAGATTCCGGCGCAGCATTCGTCGGCGCGGGCTTGGCGTCCACTTTCTCTTCCGGCATGGAAGCCCGATGGTACTGCCCGCGCCTGTGGACAGGCAATCGCCCGCCGCCGGTAGAGACGTTGCTTGCAACGCCTGGCCGGGACGCAGCAAGCTGCGTCTCTACAGGATTAGTGCCCGTCAGTAGAGGCGGAAGCGCACTTCCACGTAGATCTGCGATGCCACCGGCCGCTCATCGAGGGTCGCAGGATCGAACTTCCAACGGCGCACCGCTTCTACGGCCTTCTCATCGAGACCAAAACCCAGCGAGCGCTGCACGCGCAGGTCGCGCACCTGGCCATCGGCTCCCACCACCACCCACAGCACCACCGTGCCCTGCTGCTTGATCTTGCGTGCTTCATCGGAGTAGTCGGGATCGGGCGCGAACAGCGGCCGTGGCGGCCTGACGCCGCCGTCCCGCGATACCGTGTACACACCCTGGGTGGGCCCCGGTCCTGCGCCGGGGCCTTTCTCGGGTCCGATTCCGCCGCCTGAGTTCTTGTTGCCGATGCCGCTGCCTCCTTTGGAACCGTCGGACGGATCTCCTGTGTCACCGTTGAATGGATCGCCGACTGTGCCTTTCATCGCCGGCAGTTCGAGATCGGGGGAAACGACGGTTGCCTCTATCGGAAGCTGCGGAGCTGGATTCGGCGTGTGCACCGTGGGCGGCGTGAACTGCATTTGCGAGATTCGCGGCAGGACGCCCAGCGAGGATGGTTTCTGGTCGTGGCCGCTGCCTCCTCCGCCGCAGCCTTGCACCGCATCGCAGCGAATGGTGAATGGAGCCTCGCGCAGCACGAGGTCGTCCGGCGGCACTCCGTTCCACTTCAGGTCCGGCGCCACGCGGGCGACGAGCAGCAGCGTCGCGATGGCGAGCGTGTGCAGCAGCACCGACCACAGGAAGTTGGTGGAACGATTGGCGTACGGAACATCCGGCGAGCCAAACAGCGAAGGCAGGACGTCGGGAACAACGGCGACCGGTTCAGGCTTGCGGAACCCAAGGGGAGTCATGGTTCCTCCAAGGCGTGCAGGATTGAGAGTCAGATGTACCGCAGCGAGGAGGAGTTGCCTAGTAGAGGCGGAAGTTCACTTCGATATTCACTTGCACGGCGACCGGCTGGCCGTCCTTGCGGGCGGGCTCGAATTTCCATCTACGGACGGCTTCGACGGCTTTTTCATCCAGGCCCATGCCCAGCGAGCGTTGAACACGGATGTCGTGCGTGCGGCCGTCCGGGCCGACCACCACCCACAACACCACCGTGCCCTGGTACTTGGCCTTGCGAGCTTCGTCGGAGTATTCCGGATCCGGCTGGAAGATGGCGCGCGGGGCGCTGACGCCTCCGCCGACGCGATACGGGCCTCCGCCGATGCCACCGCCCCAGCCCGGGCCCACGCCGGGTCCGCGGCCGGAACCGACGCCACCGCCCGAACCACTGCCAATGCCGCCTCCGGATCCGACTCCGCTGGAAGCCGGGCCCAGCACCCCTTGCATGGGATCGCCAAGTTGTCCCTGATTGCGGGGTATGTTGATCTCCGGCGGGACGACTACGGTGGATTCAATGGGAAGCTTGGGATCCTGGTTGCGGATCACCGCCATGGGCGGCGTGAACTGATCCTTGGCGAACTTGGGAAGAGAGCCTTTGGATGCGGCCAGCTTGTCGCGGTCGCCACCGCCGCCTCCGCCACCGGCTTGGGTAGCGGCGGGAGGCAGAACGTAAGGACTGATGTCGGTAATGATGCTGGCGACCTGGCGGCGGATGACGTCCTGCTTCTTCACAAAGATGAGGCTGGAAACCATTACCAGCGCCATGGCCAGCGCGTGCAGCAGGAATGAAAGGACGAAATTGTTGGCCTGAACCGGATACGTGGCCGGGCCGCCAAACAGTGTAGGCAGGATGTCGTGCCGCTGCGGGCCGGGTCCGCGCAGGGAAGGACCCCCGCCGGGCGGAATCTGGCTCTGGTTGACCGCCGAGGTGGACATTAACCCCCTTAGTATAGACGCTCTTCGCACCGTTTTGTTCCTAAAAGCGCCGGAGAAGCTTACGGAGGTAACCGCGAGTGCTGTCAGGTGAGATTACTGGCCGTAGGGGCAGTCGTTAGTCGTTGGTCGTTAGTCGTAAGTGGGCTTTGATTGTCGGCCGAGGGCGGCCGGGCTACGGGTTAGCCGGCGGGACGCCGGCGCTACACGCATGAACCCACATCTGCTAACTGCGGCAGATATGGGGCACCAAGCTACGGGTTAGCCGGCGGGACGCCGGCGCTACACGATTACTCCTACTTCTTTCCGAAGAGCGAGGCGAAGATGGCGCGGAAGAAGCCGAAGAATCCGCCTTTCTTCTTGGGCTTGGGCGGAGGGGCGGCTTGGGCCTGTTGCGGGGCAGCAGGAGGTGCGGGTGGAGGCAGAACGACGGGCGGGAAGGCCGGCAACTGGGGCAGGGTGCTCAGGCTGACGCGGGCGATGAGGGGAGCGGTTTCCGGGATGGGCTCGGCGGCCTGAAAGACAAAGGGTGCGTCCACCTGGACCTGGATCTCTCCCGGCGGCTGCGCGGGAAGGGGCGCGGTGACTTCGCCCGGCGAAGGAGGCGGCAACCCGGCCAGCGGATTCTCGCGTCGCAGATTTCCGGGTGCGTCCTCGATGTCAGGCGCGCTTTCGACAGCAGTTGTGGCAACTGCCGCGGGCGTTTTTTCGACCGGGGCGGGAGCCGGCGGCGGTGGCTGAGGC
>JBOGLL010000308.1:0-5062 GCA_050746065.1 Terriglobales bacterium
GCTCAAGCGCGCCGGCAAGACGGAATACCTCTCGCTGGTTCCATTCCTTCAGGACGCGCTCTTCGGAAGCCGCGATCTGGTGCTCACCTACGACCGCGGAGGCGGCATCAGCTTCGCCCAGCGCGACATGCAGCAAGACTTCTCCCGCGCCATCGCCGGTTATGACACCTTTCACGGCACTTCGTTCTCGCAAGCGCTGCCGCGCACCACCGACGCCGTCCTCAATCTCATCGACAGCTATCTGCGCCTGCGCCTCCAGGACGGCAAGAAGATCGCGCTCATCCTCGACTTCGCCGAAACCCTCGCGCCCGCCGGCGACGTCTCCGGCATGTCGGCCGAGGATCGCAACGCGCTCGTCATTCTCAAACGCTGGGCGCACAACACCGCGTTTCTCCGTTCGGACGTCACCATCTGTCTCATCGCCGAAAATCAGATCGAACTCAATCAGGGCATCCTGCAGCATCCCGGCGTGGCGCCCATACACATCCCGCTGCCGGAAGAAGACGAGCGCTACAGTTTCGCCTCCGACCAGGTCGCATCCACGCCGCTGCCCGAAGGTTCGGACGTCACCGCGCCCACGCTCGGCAAGCTCACCGGCGGACTCAAGCGCGTACAACTGCTCAGCATGATTTCCCACGCCGTGCAGAACAAGCAGCCGCTCACCATGAAGCTGTTGTCGGCGCGCAAGAAGGAACTCATCGAAGCCGAGGGTGGAGGCCTGCTCGAATTCGTGCAAAGCCGCTTCGATCTCTCCATGGTCGCCGGTCACGCCAGCGCCAAGAAGAAACTGTTAGACGCTGCCGCCGCCATCCGCGCCGGACGCACCGACGTCCTGCCCATGGGCTACGTCATCTGCGGTCCCGTGGGCACCGGCAAGACGTTTCTCACCACGTGCTTCGCCGGAGAAGTCGGCATCCCCGCCGTGACGCTGAAAAATTTCCGCAGCATGTGGCAGGGCCAGACGGAAGGCAACCTGGAGCGCGTGCTCAATCTGCTCAAGGCCATGAGCCCCATCGCCGTCATCGTGGACGAAGCCGATGCCCAGCTCGGCGACCGCAACTCCTCCGGCGACTCCGGTGTTTCCAACCGCGTCTTCGCGCAGATCGCGCAATTCATGGGCAACACCGAGCTGCGCGGCAAGGTCATTTGGTTCCTGCTCACCTGCCGCCCCGACCTGCTGCCCGTGGACCTCAAGCGCCAGGGCCGCGCCGAGGAGCACATCGCACTCTTCTATCCGCACACCGAAGAAGACCGCCTGTCCATGCTGCGCGCCATGCAAAAAAAGACCGGCACGCAGATGTCGTCGCCCGACGCCGAAACGTTTTTCCTGGAGAAATGCCGGCAGCTTTCCGGCGCCGACATCGAAGCCGTGCTCATCCGCGCCCGCATGAAGAGCGCGCTGGAGCACGACACTTCCGTGGACGTGGACGACCTCAAGGCCGCCATGGAAGACTTCATCCCTCCGTCCTATCCGACGGAGATCGAGTTGCAAAATCTTGTAGCTGTGCTCGAGTGCACCAGCAAGAGCCTGCTGCCCGAGCACTACCGCGACCTCGATCGCGGCGAGCTCCTCCGTCGCACCAACGAACTCGCTGCTTTGAGTCGCGTGTGAAACAAGCTCTTACTGTTTAGCTCTTGGCCCTTAGCTCGTGCTAAGACGGACCGTGCCGACGCTCGTTGTACCTATGCTGGATCTATGACTGCTGGATCTATGACGACTGTCATCCTGAGCCGTGACGGAGCGCAGCGACGGAGCGTGCGAAGGATCTTACGACTGCGTCGAACCGCCCGTGCCGTGGCCAGGGCCGCTACGCCGTCGCAGCCGCAATGTCACCTGAAAGCTGACTCGCCCGCGGCTTTGTATCAGGGCACGGCTCGTGTAGCTCTGGCCTTCAGGCCAGAGTCGCGTAGCGACCGTGCCGAACCAGGCAAGGTGTTGAAATTGTCATCCCGAGCGAGCGCGACCGAGCCCGACGCGAATGCGGAGGCCGAAGGAGCGCGAGTCGAGGGATCTCGGTTTTGCTGTTGAAGCGCACAACCCGGCGCCAAATGCCAGCAGCTGAATTCCAGGAGCTAAACCATGTCGCGCACGCCACTGTTCGAATCCATGATTCGCATGCTTCGCATCGCCTCGCTCGATGGACGTCCTGGCCTCCCGCCACTCGACGAACTCATCGAAATGCCGGCTCCCTACAGGCCCACGCGCCGCCGCTTCCTCGAGGCTGCTGCCATGACGGGCGCGGGCATAGCTGCCAGTGCATGGCTGGAACCACTCGCCGCCATACCCAGCACGGCCCGCGTTGCCATCGTGGGTGCGGGTGTTGCCGGACTCAACGCCGCTTACAAGCTGAAGAAGGCGGGCATCCGTGCCGACGTCTATGAAGCCTCCGCCCGTTCCGGCGGACGCATGTTCACCGCCAAAGACCTGATGGGTCCGGGCCTCACCACTGAGCTGGGCGGCGAGTTCATCGACACCAACCACGAAGAGACGATGGCTCTGGTGAAGGAATTCGGGCTGCACCTGCTCGACATGCGCGGCCCCCGCATGGGTCGCGTGAAGCACGACGCCTACTTCTTCAACGGACGCCACTACACCCAGCGCGAAGCCATCCGTGCCTTCGCTCCCATCGCCAAAAAGATCGCCGCCGACTTCGATTCCACCGAAGATGTCGTGGATTTCGAGCACGAAGGCGGGGGCGGGGAACTGGATCGCATGTCGCTCGCCGAGTACATCGAAAAACTCGGCGCCACCGGCTGGATGAAGGAACTGCTCGACGTCGCCTTCGTCACCGAGTACGGCCTCGAGTCCGGCGAGCAATCCGCGCTCAATCTGATTTTCCTCATCTCCACCAAGCCCGGCACCTTCGAGCCCTTCGGCGACAGCGACGAACGCTACAAGGTCCGCGGCGGCAACGAGCGCATCATCGAAGAATTGCTCAAGCGTGTTTCCGGCCAGGTTCAGCACCGGCATCGTTTGCAGGCCATTCGCGAACGCGGTGCCGGTTTCCGGCTCACCTTCGAAGATGCCAACGGCAGTTCCAAAGACGTGGACTGCGACGCCGCTATGATCACCATCCCCTTTACCATGCTGCGCGAAGTGGACATCAAGGTGGACTTACCGCCCTGGAAGTGGAAGGCCATCCGCGAACTGGGCTACGGCACCAACGCAAAGGTCATGGTCGGATTCCGCGAACGCCACTGGCGCTCGCAGGGTTTTGCCGGCGGCATCTTCACCGACGAAACCTTCCAGAGCGGTTGGGACAACAGCGCCCTGCAACTTGGCCTCGCCGGCGGTTTCACCTTCTATTCCGGCGGACGCCTGGGTATGGAAGCCGGCCAAGGCACCGCCGAAGAAGCCGCCGCCCGCCTCATGCCCGGACTGGAGCGCGCTTTCCTGGGCATCACCGCCAAACGCGTGCCCGACCGTGTTGGCCGCTTCCACTGGCCCACACATCCTTTTACCAAGGCCGCGTACTCCTGCTTCAAGCCCGGCCAGTGGACCACGATTGCCGGCGCCGAGGGCCGCCCTGTCGGGAATCTGTTCTTTGCCGGCGAGCACACCAGCTACGACTTCCAGGGATACATGAACGGCGGCGCCCAATCCGGCAAAGACGCCGCCGAAGCCCTCATCAAGACCTTGAGCCTGAAGCCCGCCGCGCGTCAATATCAGGCCGCGATGGCGCTAATAGGGTGATGTCGCGGGGTCGGCTCGACCGGTACGCTTAGGGTGGATGTACGGGCAGATCCCTCGCCAGCCGCGGCTGGCTCGGGATGACAGCCCGTGACGCACGAGGCATGTCGCCGAGGTTCCAGTCCGCCGCCCCATCTTAACGACTGTCATCCCGAGCGCGATGTTTTTCGTGCGAGGGATCTGTCGATACACTTCCCCTCACCACCCCGGTGGAGTTCCGCGAACGGGAGTCGCACACATGTTCTTCTACGCCTACATCATGGCCAGTCATCCCGAGCGCAGCGAGGGATCTGCTTCTGCCCCTCTCCTCAGCACCCCGGTCGAGTTCCATTTCCGCTTCCCGCCTCTCGCTTGACCTCCACCGCTACGGTTCGGGGGATGCCCCGTCAGATCCCTCGGGCGAAAAGCGTCACCCTCGGGATGACAGTCCGTTATGCGCTACCTGCCTCCTACCTCCTGCCCCCCTAGCCACTAGCCAACCACATAGTGCATACTTACCGCCTCGCATCGCAGGTCCCAAATCACTCATCAAGGAGATTGTTTGAAAATGCTGAAACGAGTTTGTCTGTCTGCTGTCCTCTGTATCTGTCTGACGTCTGCCTGGATCGCCCAGGCCCAGCAAGCCATGTTGAAGCCGCCCCCGGTGCTGGTGATCGGCCGCGAAGTGCTCAAGACCGGCAAAGCCGCCATCCACGAGAAGTGGGAAGCGGGCTGGCCGCGCGCCTTCGCCAAAGCCAAGTCGCCCTCCCACTATCTCGCCGCTTCGTCCCTTACCGGCGAAGCCCGGGTGCTGTTCCTGGCGGGGTTTGACTCCATGGCCGCCTGGGAGAAGGATACCGAGGCCAACGCCAAGAATGCCGCCCTTTCCGCCGAACTCAATATGCTCACCGAAAAAGACGCTGACTATCTCCAGGAGAACCGCACTGCCGTCTTCTCCTATATGCCGGAGCTGAGCTATCAGCCGGAGATTCCTGTGGCCGGCGCCCGCTATTTCCTCATCTTCTCCATTGAAGTGAAGCCCGGACACGGCGATCACTTTGTCGCCACCCGCAAGATCGCCCGCGAAGCCCACGAAAAGGCCCGCCTCAGCGATCACTATGCCGTCTATCGTCTGGTGGCCGGAAGGTCCGCTGGATTCTTTCTGATCATCGTCCCCATGAAGTCTCTGGCCGAGATGGATCAGTTCCCGGCCATGCACAACGGCAAGGCCTATCAGGACGCGCTGGGTGACGACGGCCGGAAAAAAATGGACGACTTCGCCGCTCAGGGTGAGCAGAGCAACGAGCCGCAAATCCTCGCCTTCCGCCCCAAGATGCGCAATGCGTCCAAGGAGGGGATTGACGCCGATCCCGCCGTCAGCGCGCCCACGCC